>CACZGM010000026.1 GCA_902780695.1 uncultured Ruminococcus sp.
CATTCCGTTCGGGACCCAGTTCTTGTAATCGGGCTTCGGGGCGTATCTTAAATACGGGTCAAAGCGCATATATTCTGACGGCTCGGAAGCTCTCGCACATTGCACATACATCAGCGGTATCGAGGCTTTCAGGCGTTCGTCAAATGTCGGCTTCCAGCCGCTTTCAGCGAGGAATTCCTTGTAGCTCGTTTCGTTCCATTTGGCTTCAAAGGTAATGCCTGCGGCGGAAAGCACTTTTGACATCACGGTGCTTTTTATATCCGAATCATCGTGTATGAAATTCGGTGCGATGAGAACGCCGTTCGGCTTCAGGACGCGGTCGATCTCGGCAAGAACTTTTTCGGGCTGCGGGATAATATGAAGCGCGTTCGCGATTATCACAACATCGAATGTGTCATCGTCAAACGAAAGAAATGCTGCATCCTCACGCTCAAATGTGAGATTATCGGGAACATATCCCTTCCGCGCTGTTTTAAGCATATTCTCTGAAAAGTCAGTCGCAATATAGCTTTCCGCAGCATCGGCGACATTCTTCGAGATCAGCCCCGTTCCGCACGCAATTTCAAGCACTATTTTATCCTTTATGACCGCACGGATATTTGTGTACATCTGCTCATAAGCCGTCCTGTTCGTGCGCATAAAAACGTTATAGACAGGCGCGAAAAGATCCCATACTTTAGTTTCGTTTTTCACTTTAGTTTCGTTTTTCATCTTTTTTCTCCCTTCGTATTTCAAATATAAGTATGATTGCAAACCATATTATCATGCTCTCGCTCATAAGTCCGTTGGTGAACGCAAGTCGGAATGCATTGTCCGGCATCAGCATTGTGGCACCTTTCAGCAGTCCGAAAAATATCAGCACATTCGTAAATGCGAACGGTTTCGGAAATGCTGTAAACCCTCGTATCTGCAAATAGAACCAATAAACGAACACGGGCAGCATAAACGCTTCACTTGCAACAACGACCCACGAAAGTGCAGAGTACAGTTCGCTGCAAACCCGCATCGCTTCTGCCATTTCCGCACCGCCGCTGTTGAGCTGCGCAAACAGCACAAGTATCATTATGTAGAAAAGGTGCAGCGCGAGCCACGGCGTAAGTCCGAACGCGTTCAGATAGTGATAAATCTTCCTGCGCTTTTCGTCAGTGATGTAATTCTGCACCGAGAAAAGTGCGATGCCGTAAAGAATTATCCCCGGAAATGCAAGCGCCATTGCGAGATCCTGCCGCCAAAGCGGTATCTCCGAAACGCCGTTTGTTAGCCAGTTCACAGCGTCCGCGTGAATGCCCGTATCGCCGTATATCATCAGCCAGTCACCGCTGCCGAAACACAGACAGCCGAGCATCCCGCAGATGAGTGAGAGTATTCTTTTTCGTTTTGTCATACTATCCTACCTTTGTAGTTTTTCGCAAATTCGCTCTTGTCGGGAACATACCGATAATCGCATGAATCCGCTCCTGTCGCGACCGTGTGAGTGCGTATCAGCCGCGTGTGCATCATCTTTGCGTACTTGTGATCGAGTGCGCACATGTGCGGCATAAGCTCCATGTAGCCATACTTTTTCGCGTATTCGACAAGAGGACAACCGATAAGTGTGAAGTTGAAACAGGTCGGGTCGTTCAGCGGATCGACGATTATTCCCCACGTTTCACGCCATTCGCCGTGCGCTTGTTTTTCTTTGACTTTTCGGGTATATTCGCGGTAACTCTTGTACAGCTTTTTCTGCATCATCGACAGCGTTCCTTTTCTGTTGAGATTCATAAACGCGCCAAGCCATTTGTAATGAACGTATAAATCACCGAGTATCTCGTCGATTGCCGTGCCGTCAATAAGATGTTCTGACGCTTCGTAATACGCGATAACAAGAATGAACATATTCAGATTATTTGCGAGCGTATTCTCTTTTCCGCCGATGTCGGGAGCTTTCTTCATAAGCTCCGGATAAAGCTCATGCGATTTGTTTACGATTTTTTTCAGTTCATTCGGAAAATGCTTTTTTATGTACCGCTTTATTGCTCGTTCTACTATTTTTTCCATTGTTTTAACTCCGTTTATTCAGCCTACACCATAGTATTTCCTGCAAAACATCATTATCGACATCACGCTCCATTGCTTCGTAGAACGCAAATATCGACAGCCCGCCGTAATACTTTGAGCGCAGGAAATTCATAACGAGGGGCTCAGGAGCCTCACGGACAAAATCCGTATAGATCGACGCTGTTTTTTGCATTATTGCTTTTGCCTGTTCCTTCCGGAAACGGCTTTTCAGGTATCGCTTTATAGCTTTCTTTGAGCCTTTCGGGAGTTTCATGCTCATTTCAAACTGTACCTGAAATCACACATATCCGAGCCTTCGGCTATCGTCTTTGTGCGAACAAGCTTTGCATTCATCATATCGGCAATAACGTAGTCGAGCCTGCACAGATATTTTGCGAGCTCAAAACAGCCTTCGTCCTTGCATATCTTACATATCCCGCACTCGTGATAATCGTATCCGAGATCGTATTCCGCGCATTTCGGAAGTACATCGACCACCCAGTTGTTTTCGTTTCTGCGCTTGTGGCTTTCCTCCGACCATTTCATTCGCATCGGCATATTCTTTTCGTCAAGGTAATCTGCGGCGCTGCCGAGTCCGTTTTTGAACGTTTTAGACGAGCGCAGCGCGTTTTCAAGCATCTTGTAGTTTTCCTCTGCATCAAGCCCCGTGTGGCGGTTCATTGCAATGAAATAAATTCCCATTAAGTACGACGCAAGCAGCTTTTCATCGTTCATATCCTTTGCGCGATCCGTGATCCGTTTGTGTTCCCTTGCAATTTCGGAAACAGCACTTTTCGGAATGTTTCTTGTCTTGTATTCGGGCTTCAATGCGTTATGAAAGAAATGTCCCATAAATCGCGCTTTGAACGACAGTTTCATTATATCATCTCCGTTTGCATTTTTGGTAGGACGCGCAGAAAACAATGTTACGCAAGTCAAGGGAAGGTGACGCAGTATGACGGATTTTTAGCCGTCAAGATGTCTATAGATTGGTTTGAATTTAGTATTAGTTCTGTATCTGATTATGTTTGCTATTTACAGCCTTTTTCCAGTAAAAATACGTCGTCAGATAAGTAAGCCCCTCACCGAAACTCTCACACGCACACCAAGCTCCGCCGACAGCAGTACTGCCGAATATCAGTTTCCATATCATGCCGACCGCAAATGTGCCGGTTATCCCGACAAGACATGTCAGCCTGTGCAGTCCGGAGCGTCCGGAAACCGTGACGTAAAAGTGAACGATGTACATTATTGAGAGAAATCCGATTAGAGCAAAATTCACGGGTGAAATGACCTCCGACCAGTGAAGACAAACTTTCTCTGCAAGCTCGGCGGTGCCTCCGTTTCCGATTATCGCATGACAGGTTATCGGCAGAAGCGACCCGATAGAAAAGTGGAGATAGCCGGTTGAAGCCACTCCGATAAACCCGAAGTTTACAAGTATTCGCATGAACTTTCCGCAGGTCTCAGCGATCATCCGGTAGAAGCTGACACAGGCGGGAAGCATAAGGCTCATCCCAACAAAACCAAGTACTGCCGAAACAATAAATCTCCACTCCGGCATTACGCTCCACAGCGGCTCATACGATGTGACCGACAGTCCGTCTTCACAGTACAGCAGGCAGTCTCCGGTCATGAACAGCAGCGAGCCGATAAAGCCGAGCATTGAAAATATTTTATTTCTGGCGATCACTTTTTCTCTTATTTCCATATTCACGCCTCTCTGAAACACTACATTTTTTGCGCTTGATGCAAAGTATTTCATTCACTTTACAAATAGCATCATTATTGCCGAAATTATCGCCGCCATAAACGGATAACCGACAAGTGTGAAGAGCCACTTGACAACGACCTGTTTTCCGCTGATGTACGGTTTCAGATCTTCCGTTCCGGGAATGTCCCACGCTTTGGTTTTTCCCACCCAGTACCAGTCTATGAAAATACGGTCAAACAAGCCTTCCATAAGCGAAATAACACTTATCTGCCAGAACGGTTCCCAAAAGCCGCGCGCACCGTTGACGCAATACACTGAAATTATGATGAATGCCAGAAGCGGAATTAGCCCTGCCAATTTGAATATCAGCGCATTTCTTTTTATTCTCTCGGCAGTAGTAAGTCCGATCTCTATCGCACGTTCCTGTACATCCTTTTCGTACAGATGTACCGCACCGACAGCGCCGTTTGAGATTCCGACTACGCAAAGAATAAGAAGTATAAAGCACGCTCCGATGCCCTCAATAATTACTGTTCCCATTCTGCTTTCCTCCTGTATATCGCGGCAAGCCATACCGCAAAAATAATGGTCGAGCCGAGACTCATATTCGAGCAGGCGAGCCCGTTGAAAAACGCATTAGTCCCAAGTCCACCGACCGCGTTTATTAATATCTTGAAAATAAGCGGATTGAATACGCAGAACCAAGCCGGAAACGCCGTTTTCTTCTTTATGACAAGCAAAAACATCGTAACGACGTGGATCCCGTAAATCGTAAGAAACAGAGCAAAGCACGGTATAAGATAGCCCGCCTGTTCCTCAAATACAGACATAACGAGATCGGTGTTTCCGGCTTCCATGTCCTTTTTCAGTCCGGTCACGAGGTAACAGCAGATAATATGTATCGCCCCGCCTGTGGCAGCAAAGCCGTAAAGCGAGTATCTGTACAGCTTTGCGAGCCGTGTGTCTTTATCGACGGTCAGCATATACAGCACATATGAGCCGAGAAAGGATACGGGGATCCCGACAAAACCGAATGAGCCCGCAAGTCCTATCCGAAGATATGAGACCTGTGACGCGATCATCGAGTATTTTTCTATCGCATCAGCCGCGCCTGTTGAATCCGCTCCAAGCAGCAGGCAGTCGCCGATCATGGTCAGAATTCCGCCTGTGATACCGATGATCAGATATTTGACTGTTTTGCTCATACAGATGTCACCTCGAACTTATTTTAAATGTTTTTTCAAGCACATCGGCTGCATTTTTGCAGCCGTTCTCTTTCGCAAATCTTTCTCCGAAGACTTTGGCAGTCTCCGTATATTTTCCGTTTTTAAGTTCAATCAATCCATTCTTTATATCGCCGTAAGTCCACTTCCCGCTGTGGATATCAACGGGAGCAGGACCTAAATTTCTTTCCGCGACCTGCAAGCCCCAGAAAAGCTGATCTCCGCCGAATGACATAACGAAAGTCGGGCAGCCGCAGCGAAGCCCCGCCGCTGTCGTTCCCGCTCCTCCGTGATGCACGACACCTTTGACGTGCCGAAAAAGCCATTCGTGCGGAACAAAATCGACATAGCAGATATTCGGGTTCGGCGCAGTCTCCCATTTCATCCACCCCGAGGACATCACAGCGCGGATCCCGGTCTCGTTTACTGCGGTATAAATCGTTTTCTGAACCTTTTCCATGTCCTTGTAAACGATGCTTCCGAAGCCAATATAAATGGGAAGTTCGCCGCTTTCGAGAAACGCTCTGAGTTTCTCATCAGGCTCATAATCGGTCACACTCTCTGTCATCCAGTTTCCTGTGATATGGATATGTTCTCCCCATTTTTCCTCGCGCGGAACGAGCATTTCACTGAATGCGTACAGCGTGAGTACCGGCTTTCCGTCCTGTTTCAGATAACTGCTTGTGAGATGCCATTTTTTCAGTCCATGTTTAACGCGCCAGTCGTTGAGCAGCGAGCGTGTCACCATATTCATTCCTATCTCGTTTTCAGTGTATGTGAATCCGACGGCGGGAGTATTGCGTTTCATTCCGGGCATCTGAACGCTGAACTTATTTGTTTTGTCAAAAGGATAGAAAAAGCAGCGGACGCACGGTATATGCAGAACATCGCAGGCATGACGGACAAATCCGCCGAGCAGTATATACAGCACGGCATCCGAGCCTTTTATCGCCTCGTAAGCCTGGTCTGTCATTTCGGGATTTTTGCCGTACAGTATCTTAAGACCTTTCAGATAATCGAGCCCGTCCTTGCATTCCGACAAAAGCAGCCGCATCATAAGATCTCCGTCGCCGTTTATCGGAGCAAACTCCAGCCCGTTCTCCTCAACATATTCCCTGAAACGCGGGAACGCGCCGATCCTGTATTGATGACCGCGCCGTTTCAGTTCTTTTCCAAGCTCGACAAACGGCTGTACATCGCCGCGTGAGCCTATCGCAATAGCTGTTATCTTCATATTCTTTATCAACACCTCAAAACAGTTAGCGATTGCTTACCGTAAGCTATTATATCACAAGATAATCGCTAAATCAAGAGTATTTTTAAAAAAAATGTTGCAAGTTCTGCTCTTATGTGGTATAATATATCATAGTTAGATACAACTAACCTCATTGTAACAATAAACGGAAGTGAGACAAATGCACCCATATTACAGCGCGAATAAAAAGAAATATGACAAACAGCTCAGAAAGCTGTTTTCACACATTAGAAGTGAGATATGGACGGTTTTCTTGTGTAATGCCGATGACATAATAAACGAAACAGCGGAAGTATTCGCACATGAGATGCTTCCCGAAATCCCGTTTGTCGGCGGGAAGAAAAACTCCAACGATTCATCGAATCTGACGATGTGCTGCATAGGTGCGACGTTTTTATCGTGGGCAGGAGACACAATGTTCCTGACGAAGAGGCGGGAAGACTGCTCCATATCGCTTGGGAGAGCAGCAAGAAAAAGGTATCGCCGGCTGTCAGCCGAATGATCATCAGTATGTTGAATTTGACACTTGTACATACAGCGCTGCGCTCATTCGCAGAAAAAAGCCGCAGATTTGCTGAACAATACCCTTATGCATGGCTTTTTGAATACGCAGAGCCGGACGATGAATACAGCGTCAAAATATACTGCATGAAATGCGGAGCCTGCAAATTCCTGACAGAAAAAGGGCTCGGTAACATAATGCCGTATCTTTGCAATCTCGATTTCGTTACCGCGGAGAAGTTCGGCGCTCCGTTCTACAGGAACGAGGTCATAGCCTACGGCGACAAATGCTGTGCAAGCCTGATAAAGCGAAATGCGCCGGTTGTAACGGACAATTTCCCGCCTCACGGACTGCGCGGTGACGAATTGAAATAATAGAAGGAGACTGAAAAATGATCTTATTGATTGAATGTATTGTCGGGATCATATTATTCACTCTTATCGTGGTTCCGCTTACTTTGAAAGATCCTCTCGGATCTGTCGGGGATTATCCTCCCGCGATAAGAGAAAGATGTATAGAATTGGGATTGGTCTCCAAAACCGAAAAAAGATTCACCACTAAAGAATTAATTAAAAAAGTTATCGCAATGATCGTTTTTACGGTATTGTTCTCGTTCGTGGTATATAAATTCAACGGGGCAGATACTTTTATCGACGGCTTTGTGAATTCATATATCATCTGGCTTGCGGTTGACTGGTATGACGCAATTGTTCTTGACTGTATCTGGTTTTGTCATTCCAAAAAGGTGATGATAAAAGGGACCGAGGATATGAAAGAATACAAGGACTACTTGTTTCATATCAAGCAGTCCTGTATCGGAATGTTACTTGGTCTGCCGGTATGCGCGGCAGTGGGAGCTTTGGTAATGATATTCTGAAATTATTTCTTAAAGGAAAAAATCATAGCGATATCGCTCATAAACTCACGAAACTCCCCATTTTTCCAGCGCTTGCAGTATTATTTCTAATGTATCCTCCCGGGCTTTCTGACATTGCTCGGGATATTTCTTTTCGCGCGGCAGCATATTGTTGTTCACGGGAAAATAACCGAGATTGTGGCTGCCCGTTTCGGAATTTATGTGCTTAAATCCGTATACAAATCCACTGCGTTCGAGCCGCTTCATAAGCAGCTCTGCGTCGCGTTTTGCGGGGACGGACTCGTCGTGCGTCGATGTCAGAAAAAGAATATCGCCTTTTTATGTTTTCCACCGGTATCTCGTTTTCCTCAGTGCCTTTTCTGTCCCATTCATCAAAGAAATAAACCAGCCGGACATTCCGTTCTTTTACACATCTTTTCAAGAAATTCGAAAACAGATTGCCTTTTTCGACATACGGAAAGTCCCGTCCGTTGAACGACACCATAGCTTTGCAAGGTTCGTCTGAGGGTTTTCCCGTACCCTGCATTATATGCCCGAATGCAGACGCGGCAATGACGAGACATATATCCGGAACGACGCTCGCAGCGAGCAGCGCAATACCTGCGCCTTTAGAGTTTCCGTAGATGCCGATGCGCTTATAGCCGAGAGCTTTCAGTTCGTCACAGGCGTTTTGGAATTGCTCAAGAGGTATGGCGCGCATACTTTTCTTCTGACCTTCGCCGCCGTAATATGACATGGCAAGTGCTGAATATCCGTGATCTGAAAAAAGCTTGGCGTATTTTTCCGGGAGTTCAAGACCTTTGAGTCCCTGAACAACGATCAGCACTCTGTCATCGTTGTTTCCCGCATCATATAAGACCGCTTCAAATCCGTTTTCTGAATATTTAAATTTTGTCTTTTCCATTCACCGCACCCGCAGTATTTCATTCAGCCTTCTGTCAATATATATTTTTCGCTTACTCATTAAGGTCATTTTTTCGCAAGCATTGTTATCCACGGCTTTGACTTGTGATGATCCGACCTGACCTTTGAAAAACCCGCGCTTTTCAGAGCCGATTCTATGGCCTCCGGAGTGTAGCATTTCATTCCGTCTATGATCTTCTCGAATTTAAGGCTCGTTTCGTCGGTGCCGTCTGATTCGTTGACTATCATAAAGTAACCGCCGGGTTTAAGGACTTTGGCGACTTCGGCAAAACATTTTTCGAGACCCGGCCAGAAATAGATAGTCTCGAACGCTGTTGCAAGCTCAAATTTTTCTTCAGGCAGATCAAGCGCCGATACATCACCCTGCCGTACTACACATCTGCCGCTTTCGATCATCGCTTTGTTGTACTCTGTCGCTTTCCCGACTGAAACTGTGGAATAGTCTATAGCAGTGAGTTTAGCGTCCGGATATTTCTTCATCAGTTCACCGGCATTTCTTCCGCCGCCGCAGCCTACTTCGAGTATCTCCGACGGTGCAATGTTTTTCAGGTGTGACAATCCCCAGTCAGACATTTTTGCATAACCGCCATTCATCCCATTCACCATCATCTTTCCGAGGAATCCCTCGGGTTTCCGTGTCTGACTGACATACTTCTTAAAAAGTCCCATTTGTGTATCTCCTTTTTATTTTATATCCGAAAAGGTAATGCTGAGTATCGGTATTTTCCGGATAATAATGCAACATAACCACAATCGACCTATCCCAAAAAGCAACAGGAACAATCCGACCATCATCATTAAGAAAAAACTATCATAAGTATCATAACGAATATTTTTAGCTATGTTAGCAACTGCTAACCCGCAAGACATTATAGCACAAATTTTTATTATTTTCAAGAGGGTATCAAAAAATTCTCCATTGCCGGTTCACCCGACAACGGAGATTTTTCAGTTTTATACTAATTTCAGTTACTTCATTTATGCCGTCGTTCTGAAATAATTATGATTGACCGTCAGATTCATCATCAATACATCGGCCGCGGGTCGATATGTATCTCACCGTCAATAATATAGTCATCTTCCCAGGAATTTGAAAGAATGATCACACAGGTGAATTTCCTGTCCGCGAACGCTTTCATTATCGCATCGCGTTCTTCATTTGTCATGATTGGCACATTGTCGTGCTTGATGAAGTTGATCATAAAGTTACCGGTACGGAACAGTTCGAACGCAAGCTCATCATTTCCGTTCAGTTCCGCTGTTTCTTCTATGGTCGGAGCGTCCTTTGATACACTGATATCGTAGTCGGCGGGATCCTTGCCCGGAAATATCTCTTTAAAAACGTCAACGGTATATTGCTCGGCATATTTCCGCAGGTCGGAGTCAGCGAACTTCCCACGCTGCTCTGCTTCGAAGCGTTTCCGTTCTTTGCGCTCGGCTCTTTCTGAGCTCGCCGCCGCGATTTTCGCGGGGTCTTCCGGCTCACACGCACACAGAACAGTCATCGTCAGCATAACAATAAAACAAGCCGATATAATACGTTTTATCATAGTCATCACTTCCTTATCGCTTCGGCAGGAAGCCTTTCATTAATATAATTCTGAACGAAATCAAAGTCCGCAGCTCCCGCATAGATCTGATTGTGATAAAGCCGCACATTGAGGAAGATAGTTTTCCTTCTCTTATTCGCTTTCATTTTCGTCACCCGATGAAACTCGGTGCGCATACTTGTGCGGATCAGAAGTCCCGCACTTACCGGCTGCGTCAGGATCCCCATACTTGCGGCAATCACCGCTATCCGCTTCATCAGTTCGGCAAGCTCAAGCGATCTGTCGAACTGGGTATGTGTTATTCCGTTCTCGTCCATTTCAAACATAACGCAGTATTTCCAGCCCGACATTGCCGCATATATGACATAACCGATGAATGACAGCAGCAAAATGAACGGCAGCAGGATCACAAAACCCCAGGTAACCGAAACAAAGCTTTCGGGGTCGAACTCCCATGTGAACAGGCTGATAAACAAGTTGATTATCAGCATCAACGCAATGCATATACCGACCGAGAGTACCACGACCTTGAAAATCGTTATGAGTATCGTAGGATCGCGCATGAGCTTATACTCGTAAGCCCAGCGGTAAACTCCGTCGGGACAGAGATATATGTTCTCGGTCACACGCTGTCCCTGCATCGGCGGCTCCTGTGCGGGCTGCCGGACAGGAGGGGCGGACGGCAATGCCGCCGCCCCTATATCCGCTTTACCGGTCTTTGTTCCGCATTCGGGACAGAACCTTGCGTTATCGTCTATTTGAGTTCCGCAGTTCGGACAGAACATATCTTTTCCTCCTTGTTTCGTTCTTCAATTATACCGCATACAATTAACAGGAACTCCCCGGATGTCTGAAACGACAATCGGGGAGTTGTTGTTACTTATGTTTTTAATCGTCTTCTTCAACTATGACCTGTACTTTGATCGTGGTATTTCCGCTTTTCACAGTAATTAACTGCTTTCCCGACGGAAACAGCTTTTATTTTGCCTTTAGCGGAAACCTTTGTTACATTGCTGTTTGATGATGAATACTTTACGGACGAAGCGTCCTTTCCGCCTACAAGAGCTCCTATTTTAAGACTTTCGCCCTCTTCAAGATAGACTTTCAGCATGGTTTCCGTTGTTGTTGCGGAAGATCTGGACGAACTCGGCGTTCCGCTCATTGTGAGGGAAACGTTATCGAAATAACTGTCGCAGTCCGAACCGCCATGCCTTATACCATAGAGCGATACTCTTGCAGTTACCGCCCCCTTCGGGACTGTCTTGCTTACGCTTATATTTGTCCATTTATCCGAGGATTTGCTTTTAGTTGTGCTTGCGGAATCAATGACCTTACCCGAGGAGTTAAGAAATTCGAGCATAAGTTTGCTTTCGTCGCCGTCGGTATACTGACGAACGTATGCGGAAAGCGATGCCTTCATACCTACATATTTGGTTACTGATATGTCTTGATACAATCTGCTTTGACTGAGCTTTTTATTCTTTGGCCAAAAATATGCTCCGTCATAGGGCTTGAATGAACTCCAGCCCGGTTGAGTGGATGATGTGTCACTTGCCCACGCGCCGTCCGGGTCGGTCCAGCCGCTAAGTCCGTTTGAAGCGTTCCCGTTTGTTATAAGGTTTCCTGTATCGGCCGACGCTGTAATGCACACAGAAGTCATAGCCATTATTGCCGCAGTCAGGACCGCGAATATTTTTGATGTTTTCTTCATTTTGATACCTCCGTCTGTTTTATCAGCCGCCTACTGTAAGTGATACGTTGTCGTAATACGAATCCGACTCGGAGCCGGTCTTATAGTAGGAATACAGCGAAACTCTCGCGGTGACCGCGCCGCTCGGAACAACTGCCGAAACACTCATATTATGCCATGTCGTGTTGCCGTGGCTCTTTTCCGATAAAGCGGAATCTATTACACTGCCGCTTGCGTCGAGAAATTCGATCTTCAGCATACTCTCATCTTCGTGATTGCTTCGGTAAGCGCGGTTCTGCGCGGATAGTGTCACTTTCTTTCCCGTATATCCGCTTATATTCACATCCTGATAGAGACGCGTACCGTTTGTTCCTGTAAATCCCTTTGTGTAAAAGAAATTACCGTCAAGCGCGGTCACTCCGTCATACGAGTTTGCTGTCGCCCACTTCCCGTCCGGAGCCGTCCAGCCGGCGAGTCCGTTGGAAGCGTTTCCGTTGGTGAGCAGGTTGCCGGTCGCGGTACCGGCGGACGAGCCGCCGGAGCTTCCGGAATTGGATGCCTCATACCTGAATCCGAGCACTTCAACGGTGTCCTCCTGCTCGGTAACGGTGCCGGAGAATATCTCCTCTTCGTCGCCGACCTGAACGCGCACTATCCAGTTTGTAGATTGACCGGGCGTTCTGTCCTCGTAGTTATAGACATATACCCAATACTCTCCGCTTACCGGATTCGGGAAATATACGTTCTCGATCGGGTGATCCTTCATGTTCTGCGCGTTGTTCGCGTCGATATCCAGGGTACCGCCCTGTGCAGACCTGTTGCCGTGCCATATCTCCGAGCCGTCGGGAGTGAATACATGAAGGTCGATATCGTCCTTGGAATCCCACATCAGCGTAATGGTTATCTCGCCGCTGCCCGCGCCCTGATGAGTACGCTGATCGTTGATGCCGGATTCCGTGAGGCCGCCGTTGTTGCTGCCGGTATTGCTTCCAGCGCCCGGAAGCTCGCTGCTCCATTCACAGATGAAATAATTGGAAGCAGTTCCGTAACCGCCATGACCGTCAACCCACTGATAATCGCGCGCCTTGTTCATAAAGACATAATCTTCTCCGGCGCCTAAACCGTTGTTCGGTTCCTCTGTTCCAACAGAGCCGCCCGGATACCATGCCGTATAACCCCACGGTTCACCGTTGAGCCAATACCATTCACCTTCCGAACCGTAGTCCGAACCGCCTATCCAGAAGTCACTGTAATCTACCTGTGCCGCAAGGGAAGCTGCAAAATTCTGCTCACCCTGCGAAGTGATAGTGGCGAGATAGCCGCCTATGTTTTTGCAGTAATCGTCAGCCGCCAACGGATCAAGCTTCTGTTCGATGACCGCGTAGGTATGTCCGTTGTATATACCGGACACCGCGCCGTCGGGAATGCTTACTGTCGTGCCGCCGGTGCTGTCCGTGCTGCCGGAGCCGCCGAACGTGATCGTGAATACCACATAATCCCATGTTTCGAGATAATACATGGTATTGCCCTTGAGCGTGTATGTCTTGGAGATATCGTCCCTGAACCATTCCTCATTGCTTGCACGGGAATTGTCGGTGGAATCGGTCAGTATGAATATCGCGTCGGGTGTGCCGAAGTAATCCTGCGGGTGCTTCATCGTGATCGTGTAATCGCCCGCTTCGCCCGTTGTGAACTTATAGACAACGCGCTCCTGTCCGCCGCTTACTATCGCCTTATTATCCACGGTCTGACCTATGCTTATCGGTATAGCTGTCGAGAAGTCGTCGCCGCCGGGTGTCGGTGTTGTTGTGCTGTTATCTGTGTTGCCGCTGTTGCCGTTATTGCCGGTCGGGGTCACAACGCGTGTTCCGTCGCCGTACTCGTCATACTCGCAGTAGAAACCGATCTGATAGTTGCCAACGTCCTCGTTGTCGAGGTCGTTCCATGTCATATCTGTCCAGAGGTGACCGCACCATTCGATGCCGCCCTGATCGTTGGGCTCTCCGGACTTCCAATTTGTGTAGCCGCCGAAAGGCTCACCCGTTACCCAGCTCCAGCCGCCGTTGTCGCCGTAAGCGCCTATCCAGCCCGTAGTACCCGGGAATGTGCTTTCGATGAACGCCTGCTCCTCCGCGGAGGTTATGGTCACGAGGTGACCGCCCATTGACTGGCAGTATGCTCTCGCTTCCGTCCATGTGATATCCGCGCCCTCATAGTATTCGTAGCGATGACCGCCAAACTCTCCCTGCGGAGTTTCGATCGCGCCGTTATAATCGAACTCGTAAATCTGAATATCCGTGCCGGTGGTGTCTATCGTTCCCGTGAACTCGCGCACCTCGCCGTCAACATTGACGCGGACAAGGTAGGATGCGCTGTCATCGCTTCTGTCAGCGTACTGGTTGAGCCATACCTTGTAGTGTCCGTTCTTCGGATTCTCAAAGTAGATGTTTTCAACGGGGTCGAGTATGCGCTGACCGCCCGCGTTCGCGTCAACATCGAGACGTCCTCCGCCCGCCGTCTTGTTGCTGTAATATATGTGAGCGTCACCGGGTGCAAGAATGTGCAGGTCAACGTCGTCGTACCTGTTCCACATAGTAGAAACCGTGATCTTGCCGGTTCTTGCTCCGCGCTCGATAAGTGTCCCGTCTATGGAATTGCCGTCGGGTGGCGGCGGGAGCGTGCTTTCGGTGCCGTGTCCGCCGTAATCAAACTCAAACACGAATACCTCTGTTCCGCTGATGTCAATGTCGCCCTCGAACATCTGTTCGTTGCTGCCGACCTTGACCTTGACGTACCAATGTGTCATGCTGCCGTTCGTCCTGTCGCAGAAGTCGCGCAGATATATCTTGTAGTGACCGTTTTCGGGGTCGGGGAAGTAGATGTTCTCGACAGCTATGTCTTCCGCGAGCTCATCGTCGCGCGCGTTCATATCAACATCAAGAGTTCCGCCCTGCGCGGTCTTGTTGCGGTAGTAGATACGGCTGCCGTCCGGCGTTATCATGTGCAGGTCGAGGTCATCGTGCGTGCGCCACGCGAGTGTAACGGTGATAGGACCGACGCCCGCGCCGAGACTGCCGGTAACGTTCGTGATATCAGTGCCGGATATAGGCGGCTGGGAATTATTTACGTTATTGTTGTTATTGCTGTTGTTGCCGTTGTCTGTCGGGTTGGTTATATTGCTCGATGTATCTCTTATCCTTGTCGGGGTCGTCGGAGGAACAAAGTCGGTTATGGGTCCTCTGTTGTTCTCCGGAGGATTGGTATTGCCGCCGGTGTTCTGTACAACGGGCGGGTCGGTGACGGAGCCTTCGCCCTTGTTTCCGCGCGTTATGGTGAAGCCGCCGACACGGTCTATCCTGAACCATGTGAAGAAGCTCGTCGCGTGGAATGTGATGCCGTTCTCGCCGGGATTTTCGGGGTATGTATTCATCGAGATCGAACGGCTGCCCTCGGAGGGGTGATAGTCCGGGAACTGATCTTGATTGAAGGTCAGTCCGCAGGTCGTTCCGTAAACGATGCAGCTTCCGCCGCTGCCGACATCAACGAGGATATCGGTGTTGCTCACCGCGAGAGTTCCGCCCTTTATCGACTGCGAGAGCGTATGTACGCTGTGCGTGCCGTTCGGTATCTGGGTGAACGCGCCGGAGGTTATCTCACCGGAAACATAGAACTGCGTTGTGAAGTTTGCCGACATTGTGCTTACCGCGCTGTTCCACTCCTGTACGGACGTAGTGCGTCCGCTATATATGCTGCGGAGATTCATAACCGCGGCGTATCCGTTCTGTGAATCGGAGAGTATCTGCACGCCGAGAGTGGAGCACTGCTCGACGCTGTCGGCGGGCGATGCCGCTTCGGACACTTCCGTGGTGATATCGCCCTCGTTCGCCGCAGAAGCTCTGACCGTGAACGGGAAAAGCATATCCACAAGATCGGGAGCCGCGTACACCGCGCTGATCTTGGTGCTTATGCCCTTGGTTTTCTTGATGTTCTCGTCTTTTGCAAGCTCCTCGGACATGGAGATCATGTTGTTCGAGACTTCCTCGGTCGCTTTCCACGCATCAAGGCACTGGTCGAACCGGCTGTTTATGGTGTCCGGATCCGCAGACGCAAGATCGGTCTCAAGAAGCTCCTCGGTCAGAAGTCTTGCAAGCGCGTAGCTCTGCGTACCGAGCTTTGTCATGTCGCAAAGATTTGAGAAGCTCGCTTCAAGCTTCTCGCCGAGAGGACTTTTTTTGCTGCCGAACGGATTGAAGATAAGCACGACAACGAGCGTTATCGCGAGGAATACCGCGATTATCGTGATTATCAGCGGATACTTGCTTTTCTTAGTCTTAACTGCCGCACCTCCGGCAGCCGCCTGCATCGCGGGCTGCATATACGGTGCCTGCTGCACGGGGGGCGGTACCGGCTGCGTGTATACAGGCTGCTGTGCCGGAGCTGCCGGCTGAACGGGCTGTGCCGCGGGTGCCTGCGCCTGTGCGCCGACCGGTGCGCCGCACTTGTTGCAGAATGCCGCGCCGGGATTTACCGGCGAACCGCAGCTGCTGCAGAATCTGCTGCCGGAAGCGGGAACGTCACTTGGAGCGGCTGTACCGCAGTTCGGACAGAAAGCCGAGCCGTCGGGTATCTGACTGCCGCATTTTGTGCATATCTTACTCATAGGCTGTTCTCCTTTTCATAGGATCGGTTTGCTTATATAAGTGCCTGAAATACTCTGCACTTATTGACTTTCATGCGCTCATTTTCTGCCCGAAATTACGGGCGTATAGAGAGAATATCTGTATAAGATAATGATGCTTCAGCACAAACGAGCATTGAGGTGCCGAAGTCTTGAACACCACAACTTCCTTGTACGAGATGTATATACGGACATCGCCGCAGTCGAAGACCTCATATTCTCTCTGCGGCTCAAACGTTCCCCGCTCGAACCTCACAAGCGGTTTTATGCTGTGTGTGAGCTTATCGTAGGAACGCCGGATATGCCCGATATACTCGCCGTCGGAGCTGTAGCGGTAAACACAATCGCGTTCCATGCCGACGGTACAGAAGCCGTCAATGCAATCGTTCGCGCTGATGAACACCGTGTGGCAGAATCGGCTGCCGCTCGTGTCGGGGCGGTAATACGATTCTATAAGTCCTGTCATATACAGCGGGAGCCAGCTGCGCAGCGCGAAAAGCATCTCGGACGGGTCGCGGTCGATGTTGTGTATTATCTTTATCCTGACACCGTTTTTCAGGCATTCCCGCATGAGCGACTGCCATTTCGGGATAAATCGCGCCTGCTGCATCCACTCCATGCTCTGGTCGGAGTAGAGAAGCAGCTCCGAACCCGGCTTTTTGGCCGCGTTCCCGAGAAAACGGATGACCGCACGCTGTAACCCGCCCGTTCCGGTATAGAACACCGTTTTTTCTGACAGGATATCGGCTTTTGCCACGGTATTAAACTCCGGCAGCGATACGGGAGCCGGCGGAGGTGCCGCGATCTGTCTGATGATGCTCGCGGCGGCTTTTGTACCGGCATCGTCATTCTTTCCTATCAGCCAGTCTCTTATCATGAGCGACGCACTTTCATCAGAGAGGTCGCTTTCCGGCACGCCGAGCAGTTCCGCAACGGAACCGAGATCGCCGGTATTCTGCGCGTGTCTGTACAGGAATTCGCAGATGCTCACCAGATATTTCGACCTGCGCGTCGGTATCTTTCCTCCGCTGCAATATGTATCGAGCAGCGTGGTCGCGGTGCCGATGCCCGCGCATATCTCGGAAACACTCACGCCGACTGTGCTTATGAGATCGTTGAGCCTTTGAGTGAACTTCTCGGTATGGGCATCGAGAACGAGCACATCTTCATAAAGCCAGTCGAGCAGAGCTTTTCTGATATTCTTCCCGCCGATCGTCGGAGAGCAGCCTATCGTTTCGCACAGGACATCTGTCTTCCCGTTCGCCTCGCAGTAGCCGTAGATCCCGTATCCGAGCTTATGCGCGGTCGAGCTTTGCCTCGCGGGTACGCGGCTTCCGTTGGTGAGCTTTCCGATATTCGGAGCCGCCATTCCCGCATACTCCGATATCTTCACGTTTGTTCCGCCGACCGCTTTTATCACAGTTTTAAGCCTGTCTTTAAGCATTATTACCTCCCCTTTTAGCCTTTTTATTCATTATAGCACATTCAACAAGAAATATCAATACTTTTCCAAAATTTTGGGTATTTTATCAATGGAGTTTTTTACAACGTAACAGCATTTGAAGAGGCTTTACATCTCGAAGCTAAATATGCTCATATTCAGCCCGTAATCCGCACTAATGTGTCGGGTAATGATACGTATCCCGACACAGGCTCAGGACTGTCGCAATGTCCTGCATTCTATTTAGCGACCGATACTTGTTAAATCGTTATTATGTTCACGGTTCGATTCTGCTGTAAAATGTTTTGCCGTATTGATTTCAGCAATGAAACGTGCTATATCTCATTAAGGATATATTCAAAATAATACTTTTCTTTTTCTAATACCTCATGACGATCAATGCAGCTGAGATATTCAAATCTATCTATGCTGATGATTTTCTCAAATCCACTTATTTTCATTAGATGCTCCCTTATTCACAAGAAACCACAATGGTTCCTATCGAGCCTTTTCTTTGTTTCATCTAAAGCACAAACCGGCCTATTGAGTCTCCGGCGCCCCCTGTGCTGTCGGTATACTCATCAAAGATCTCTTGATAACTTGTACAATACATGTCTTTAAGATAATAAGAATCTGGTAATAGAAAACAAAAAACGAGCAAGTAAGTTCTTGCCCGTTTTTATATTCGCCCAATATGTTATCTTCCGATATTGAATCGTGCAACCTGATCTTTGAGAAGCTTCGACTGACCCGAAAGCTCTTCGCAGGAAGCAGCAGTCTGCTGAGCGGTTGCGGAGTTCGTCTGGATGACCTGAGATATCTGCTCTATTCCTGCTGTTATCTGACGGATAGACTGGGTCTGGTTAGCGCTCGCGTCAGCTATAGCGGTTATAAGCTCGGCAGTCTTCGTGGACATCTCCTTGACCTCTTTCATGGACTCTGCGGTAGCCAATGCTATCTTCGAGCCCTTTCCGACAGCAGTGATAGAAGCGTTGATAAGTGCTGTCGTGCTGCTTGCCGCCTCTGCCGATTTGCTTGCGAGGTTTCTTACTTCGTCCGCAACGACCGCAAACCCCTTGCCGGCGTCTCCTGCTCTTGCAGCTTCAACAGCAGCATTGAGTGCAAGTATGTTAGTCTGGAATGCTATATCCTCGATAGTCTTGATTATCTTTTCGATCTGATCGGAGGTCTCACTGATCTCGTCCATAGCACTTACCATGCTCTTGATCTCTTCATCCTGACGGTTGACCTTATCCTGTGTCTGGTCAGAAAGTTCTCCTGCCTGTGCGGCATTCCGGGCAGTCTGTTCGATCTGAGTCGAAACCTCGGAAATTGTAGCCGAAATCTCTTCTATAGCGGAAGCCTGTCTTGTTGTTCCGTCCGCAAGCGCCTGTGAGCCTTCAGCCATCTGTGTCGAGCCCAAAAGCACCTGAGCGCTCTCGTCGTCAATATTCGACATTATTTCTCCAAGCTCTTTAATAATATGGTTCATCGACCTCTTGATCTCTTCAAAATCACCGTTATACTCAACTGCGGGAGCTACTGTAAGATCACCCTTTGATACAGCGGTAAGTACAACTGAAATATCATCGACATAAGTACGCATTGCGTTTATGCATCTTGAGAATGCCTTGCAGAGTTTTCCAATCTCATCATCCGAGTCATATTCAAGCTTTGCCGAGAGGTCACCTTTCGCAATAAGCTCAGCAGTTTCAGCAAGCTTCCCGAGCGGTTTCAACTGACGGGTCATTACAAAGAATACAATACCTGTGCCAACAACAAAGAATACAACGAACAGAACGAGGAATACTAAACCGAGATCTGTAAGAGTTCCCTCTATATCGCCTTTCGGGATTATGTATCCGACATACCAGCCTGCATTTTCAAGCTTTTTGAATGTAAAATACTTGTCCGCACCGTCATAATCCTTGTAAACGTCCATGCCAACATCGTTACCGAGAGACGAGATGACTTTCGAATAATCTCCCGAAGCTTCCTTGTATGATGTAGTTTTGCCTTCTGCGGTCGGAAGATAAGCGTCGTTTGTATGAACAAGGAAATTTCCTTCGCTGTCTATAAGTACAGGATAGCCGTGTTCGGTAAGCTTCATGCTGCTTGCGAGATTTATCAGTACATCGAGCTTGAAATCACAGCCAAAAACTCCCACAAACTTACCGTCTGTTCTTATGGGAGAAGCAGCGGTAAATATGATACCGCCTGTGGACGCATCAACATAGGGTGTTGAGAAGATCGTCTTGTTCTGTGATTTTGCTGAAGTGTACCAGCCGCGGACAGTGGGGTCAAATCCCTCGGGAAGATCTGCGGCATCATAAACCGCCATAAATATCGTCTTGTCTTCGTAGGTGGTATAACAGTCGAGCAGCTCGCTGTTGATCGGCGCAACAGTCTTGACGAACTCGACATCGTGAGAATGATCCGGATACATTTTGTTTACTGTTCCAGCGGAATTAGCTTCAGCCGATGTGAAAACCGACTGTTCACCGAGCCATGCGTCCATTCTCTCGGCATTTGCAAGAAGCGCCTGCTCTGTTTCTACCGTGAGCGTATCCTTGACCTTATTATAAGACACAAGGTAACCTATCAGCGAAACGCATAACAGCATTACAGATGTTACCACACTAACGGTGATAAGAACCGACTTTTTTAATCCGAGCGATCTTGATTTTCCGTTCATTTTTCTTTTTCTCCAGATATAAAATGATTTTCTGACCGTAAAAACCAATATTTCACAGTCATATACAATTTTGCACTATAATTTTACACCAATTTACATTATTTGTCAACAATAAATATAATAATTTACGGCTTTTCACCAAATTTACAGCATTTATTCGTATCATCACCGATTCTCTGCCTTTCGACAAGCTCCGCAAAACAGCCGTTTCTTGCAATAAGTTCGTCATAGGTACCGTCCTCGACTATCTTTCCGTTATCGAGCACGAGTATCCTGTCACAGTTCTTTATCGTCGATAGTCTGTGAGCTATGACTATTCTTGTGCATTTCAACCCGTCGAGAGCTTCCGACACGATCTTCTGTGTCTTATTATTTGTTCATTTTTCATTCTCTCTATTGCATATACGGATATTTCAACGCCGTCATCGTCTGTATATTTTTCGACAAGGTTCATTCCTATAGACTCTGCTGTTTTCGCGGAAGGAATATTCTCGGTCCTCATATACGAGTATACTATTCTGAATGACGTATGTGAAAACGCCCGGTCTCTTACTGCGGAAGCCGCTTCTTTAGCATATCCGCAGCGCTGCTTGTCGGCTCTTATGTGGTATCCGATCTCGGGTCGGATAAATCCATTGATGTTCTGCATTGTAAGTCCGCAGTCGCCTATCATTTCTCCTGTATATTTCAGACATACTGCCCACAGACCGAATCCGAGCACGCGATAACGCTCGATATTGGTTTCTATCCACTTACGAATCCGGGCTTCATCGAATGTATATCTTCAACCTGCATCTGTCTTATCATTTCATATCTCACCCTAATTTAACTAAATTTTTTCTATTGAATGTGATCTGGTTCCGGGCATCCTTTCAAAGTCGCATAGTCAATAGGCGTTGTGAGACCTTCTACCTTTTCATAGTACAGCTTTTCGCTGTCCTGCTCGGTATTGACACGAGCAAGACCACGACCTGTTTCACCGGATAAGACTCATATCAGAGAAGCTCTCTGCATGATCCGCTCATCTATCCTGCGCACAACACTGTTGGTATAGGCATGAAAATGCTTTAGCCAGAACCCGCTGCCCGACGGATTGATGCTTTCAAAATCCACGCCAAATCCGGTATATCCCTCAGTTTTCAAGGTGCTTATAACAAAATTCAACAAGTTCTGATATACTCTCTTGCCCCTGTGCTCTGGAATACAATATGCCCCCGTAATATGACGATAAAGATTCCCGGACGCAACGAATGTTTCGCCCTCTTCTGACACTTTCATATATGCGCATAATTCTCCGCCTGTTTTCACTGCAAAGTAACGTACCTTATTTCTTTCCGAAGAATCCAGAAACTCTTCCTGTGAATCAGCTTTCCGATTCACAAAAAATGGGCTGGAGCAGTAATGCTCATTAAGTGCCAGATGCAGCGGATAAACATACGCATAATCTTCCTTGGACAATTCCAAAAACTCATATCCGCTGCATAAAGCGCAGTCCATTGTTTCCATCGGACGAATGGCATCTATGCACCTCATGCCAAATCCATACCGAAATAGCTGCTGTTTTGCTTCCTCATCATGTTCATATAAACAAATGGCATGTGACATTGCTCCGGCTTTTACCCACTTTTTTGCAGCTGCCTGATACAAGGCTGCATATATCCTGCCGTGATTTTCCATAACTGCACCATTTGCACCCATTGGTGAAAAAACTCCTCTTACATCAGTGGAACGAAAAGCATTCTCAAATGGTTCCACACTGCAAAGAAATCCGACCATTTTTCCGCCTTCAAATGCTGCAACACCGAATTCGTTTCCGGATAATTGTTTCAGTATCGGAATGTCTGATATTTCCGGAAGCTCCTGTGTAAATGCTCTCTCATGATTATATGCGGCAAGGGCAATTTCCGCTGCTTCATCTGTATATTTCGGTTCAAAGTCTCTGATTATCATTTATTTCTTTTCTCCAGATCTTGATTTTTCGTAATTATAGGGAATACTCGTTCCTACAACAACACCTTCTGTTTTTTCTGTTATCAGCCGGTCGTCCATGTTTCCCTTATGATCGAAAGCAAGCGTGGTTTTTTCTTCGACATTTTCAAATTCCACTAATCAGTACGTTTTAAGTTTCATCGTTTCTTAAATAACCGCTCATTTTTACACAGCCGGACCGGAATTGCTGCGACATATCAGAATTTGATTGTATCAACTATTTCAAATCCCGTATTTTTATACAGACAAATTGCTCTTTTATTCCAGACTGCAACGTGCAGAACTATCGGTTCGGTTTTAATATGTTCCAATGCCCAGAGAAGTATTTGTCTGCCATATCCAAGTCCCTGATATTCACGTTTTACGACCAGATCGTCTATCTCATCATTGTTAAGCTTTACGCTTCCGATAATACAGTCTTTGTTTATCAGGAGATAAACATTATCCATTCCTGATTCAAAAAAAGATTCGTCCTGAATGAAGTCATAAGGCTGAATGTTTAATTCTTCCCGCATTTTATGAAAACAATCATTGTACATAAGTTTGTACTCATTCTGATATTCAGCCGAATATCTGACCATTCGGATCGATGATCTTTCTGATACCGGGTGAACATATTCCATTTTATATACCGATCTCATAAGCACCGCCTTCTGCCAATCAATGCTTTTTTTCTTTTGCCTGCTCCATCCCGTAAATTCTGACAAAATGCAGGCTGAACGCCTCGATCTGCGCGAGCGCGGCATCTGTTTTATCCGGCTCTCGGTCACACAGGTGAATAAGCGCGGAGATCGGAGTTGTATATGCGAACGCAAGCATTTCCGGGTCATCGCGCCGCAGCAGCCCCTTGTTCATCATACCGTCAAAAATATATGTGAACATTTCTTTGAGTCCTGTCAGAAAATGCTTTGTTGCAAGCTCCCGCGCGCGGTCGTCACGGAATTGCTCTATTGTTAGCAGCTTTCGCGTCATTACTATCTTTTCGTCATGGATAGTAATATCAACCATTTTCATCGTCATTCCGACCAGCCCGTCCAGTGTTTCCGGGACAGGCGGCATATTTTCCCGAGACCCGAAACGCTCCGCGTAATACGCGATCATCTTGTCAAGCAGGGCATTCCAAATATTCTCCTTGCTCTCAAAATGCTTGTACAACGAGGACTTCACTAGTCCCAGCGACGCAGTGAGCTCTCGGATATTCGTTCCGTCATAACCATTCTGCGAAAACATTGCAAGCGCCGCCTCAAGTATTCGTTCTTTTGTGTCTTTCGCCATACCGATCTCCCTCATAACAAATCGCGACCGTCCGTTCACTTACATTATAGCGAACGGGCGGTCACTTGTCAATAGGCTTTAAAGATTTTTCATATTATTTATGCACAAAAGTCGCTGGTTCCTCTTGTGCAAATCGCAGATTATGATCCGAAACCTCACAAATTGCCCCCAATTTCGGGGGCGAAATTTCCTTTATTATAGAGGGGAGTATAAATCGGATCATCCTATGTGACTTTTCACAAAACCTGCAGCCACCAATTGGTCATAATGGAGATTTTATTCCATACTATGGAAAAATGCCCCCAATATCAATTGGAATTTATCCTTATATATGAAGAGAAGTATAAATCCGGCAGTCAATCAACGATAATCATAAAGACAGTGCTGGGACATCAATTACCATTCTCCGCAGATGAAAAAACCTTGACCTGTCAGATCAACATTACCCCGTATCGCCTATAATCAGACAAACACAAAAGCTCCCTATCGTAAAATTTACGACAGGGAGCTCTGTTATTACCCGCAGGCTGCCTTAACCATGGTATTTGTTAAGCATTATGTTCTTATTGTTATCTTCCCGGTAACATTTGATTAACATCTGCTTTATAACTTGTTTTTTTACAAAACTAAAAACATATTATTGTGCATTTCAACAGACAAGTAATATTGCATAAAACAAGCGCTTTATTATTGCAATACGCACAACGATCTGATGTAATAGTATGCAGCTGTTATTATTTCAGTTCATCGGTTCGGTGTAATTTCTTGTTTATGTCCATTCCACCATATAATCCGATCAATTATTGTTCTTTCAGAAATCCCATAAGCCTGTCCTGAAAATCATGATAATACGGCTTTTCAATAAATACGACATGAGAACCGCCCTTTATCATTTCAAGCTTTGAGCCTTGCGGGAGCTGATCGGCTGCGGTGTTGACAAGCCCGTAATTCAGATATGGATCGCAGTCTCCGCAGATAACAAGCGTGGGTGCTTTCAGCTTTGTCAGGTCTATCAGCTTTTGTTCGGACGAAACACAAATGTCGCGGCGTCCGCCGTTCGGACTTTGCTCACCGTCATAATGCCAGCTGCTCGAACATAGCATTTCTATCACTACCGGATCGGCTATCGAGTAGTCGAAATTTCCGTCGGCATCACGCTGAAAATCATCTGCGGCGTGCTCCCATGTGTTGTGATGAAACGGCTCTGTGACATCATATTCTCCGATACCGCTAAGTATCGGCGCGTACAGCACGAGCTTGTTGATGTGCTCGGTATGATCCGCGGCGAAGCGGCTCACCGTCACAGTTCCCCAGCTCCAGCCGAGAATGTCGATCTTGTCCTGTCCCGATTCTTTGACAATTTTCTCAACTGCCGCGTTTATATCCTCGGCTGCACATTCGGTATCGGCATAGAATCCGTCCTCAACTGCTTCCGACTGTCCGAAGCCCGAAATGTCGAGCCGCCACACCGAATAACCCTCACGCGCGAGCTTTCGCACAAGGCTGTAGTCCTCATAGTCAACGTCAAATTCGTGCGAAGAATAAGTCACACCGTGAACAAGAAGAATATTTCTATCCGTCTGTGCAGTAGCGCTTCTGACACAGTCAAGGTGAAGCGATATACCGTTTCGTTCAAGAGGATATTCCTCATAGCTGTATGACGCTGCCTGTGTGACGCTCTGTGTCTCTGCTGCGGCAGGCGGCGTTTCCGCTTTGCAGCCGGACACGGAGACCGCCATGATTACCGCCGCAATTACAGCATATATTTTCTTCATTTTGTGATCTCTCCTGTTACCCTCAGAAACAGATCGGCTTAAGCCCGTTGTCGTAATAATCGGATATCTGCTGTTTCATAGCCCGTAACGCTTCGGGAGTTATCAGACCCGGCACAAAAATAACTGCGTACAAGCGTCTTACCGCGCTGATCCCGCGTATCTGGCTTTCCGCTTTCTTTATCAGTGTTTCGTCATCGGTATCAAGATAAGCACGGATAAATACGTTCCATATCCTGTTTATTTCTTCGGCAGTGAAATTACGCAGAACAGGGCTCTGAGCGATCGCAGCCTTATCATTGGCACGCTCAACGAACAGCGAGTACATACTCACCATATCGAATATCGGGTGACCGGCTCCCGCTGCAACAAGGTCAATAAACATAAGCTCGCCGTCTTTGAGCATGACGTTTCCGATGTGGCAGTCGCCGTGTGTGAACGTATCTCTGTCCGGGATATTCTCATATATCTCTCTTACCTTTCGCATTTCCTCCTCGTCAAGAATCGACGCGAGCATTGACAGCGAACGTAATGAAGCTGTTTTTGCAGGTACGAACTTTCCGGTATCGACTTTTATGCTGTGCATCTCTCTGACAGTCTTTGCGAACAGCTTTATGTAGTCTTCAAGGTGCGCTTTATCCTCCGTGATAACGCTTACGAGGTCTTTGGCATCAAGCATCTCATAAACGGTACCATAGCAGTCGCCGATCCTTACGATATCATACGGGATAGCTGTGGGAACTCCGCTTAAAAACGCCTTTCGAGCCTTGTCATTCTCGGCGTTAATTATCATGTCGAAGTTTACATCCTTGTTGAATACTTTTATGACAGTTTCATCGTCGGCGCGGTAAACACTTCCCGTTGCTCCTTGTCCTATAAGCTTCATTCCGCTTACATCGACTTTGCGGTATGCTTTTTTAACATCAAACAGCTCGATAAATCCTGTTGTCTCGAAAATATCATAAACATCTCTCGAAACATTGATGACGGGGAGCTGCTTGTCTATGCTTTTTCGGAGCTTCATCAGCACACGCAGTCCAGCGCTGGATATGTATTCGAGCTTTTCCGCGTCGATCACGATATCCGATGTTTTACCTTCAATTGCGTCGAAGATCTCCTTTTCGACTTGCGGGGCGTTGTTGGTGTCTATCCTGCCTTCAAGATAAAAAGTGGTTTTTCCTTCATTTTCAGTGATTCGCATAATGCTTCTCCTTTCAAATTCTGGGGTGGTTTATTGTTAATTGGTTATTATTAAGAAAATCGAAAGATCATCTTTATATGGTTATATTTCTTCTCCCTGTAAATACCTTAACGGCGGCAAGGTTATCACGAATGCCGCCGTTATGCTTTATATCAGCAGAAAGTTGTCTTCCTTGCACTCGGATTTTCCGACTGTGCCGGGCTTTGCGGTCATTACCCGGAAGTTTGTCGAGCCGAACGCATCGGTAACTTTATTGTTCAGGAACGCTAAACATTCTGGAATAAACACATTTATTGCTTTATATTATAGCACAAATTAACTAAACAGTCAATATTTTTCAATAAAACACCGTAGTAATATTCATAAAAAATACAACGCTGTAAATATTACAAAACACTGTTAAGTATTGCATTTTTATCTCGTTTGTGGTACAATATCCCTGCTACATAATTCAACAGACAGGTTCATCTTCCAAATGACCCCGAACTACCTGCTCAATACGAAAGGAGTATATCAGCAAATATGGATTCAAAATACAATTCCAAAATGTTTCAGGTCTCGACACTGCAGGCGCTTGCACTGGGTTATTCGAGAACGGTCATAAATGTCGCCGAGCTGATGCGGCACGGAGACATCGGACTTGGGACATTCGAGGATGTAAACGGAGAGATGATCGTCATTGACGGGCATTGTTACAGAGCCGATGAAAACGGAGATGTTACCGAGGCAGACAGCGAGATCGGAGTGCCGTTCTCGTCTGTGACATTCTTCAATGAGGACAGGCGCTGTGAGCTTGACCGAACAGACAGTATTGATACGCTCAAGGTGTTGCTCGATCTTCGGATAGAGGAACGTTTCGGGCTGAACAGTATGCACATAGTCCGCGTAGACGGCAGCTTCAGAAAAGTCTGCGCAAGAAGCGAATCCGGCTACAGAGCGCACCACGTGACGCTGAAGGACGCATTGAGCGAGACTCAGAAGGATTTCTTCTTTGATGATATAAACGGCACTCTGGTCTGTGTTTATTACCCGGATTATATGGACGGCATAAACGCCTCCGGGTGGCATCTGCATTTCATCTCGGAGGACAGAAAAAAAGGCGGTCATGTTTTTGATGTTTCAATGGAAAGAGGAACGGCATATTTTGATGCGATCACCAATATTGAACTGACGTTACCGCACGGACCCGCTTTTGACACCTACGCCCTGAAAGGCGCTTCCAAGGACGAAATAAAGAGTGTTGAACAAGGCAAAAAGAACAAATAATACAGCTCCGATCTTCATATTATCGAATAAAATTGCAGTCTGGCAAATTCCTGCCGGACTGCTTTGCATTTTACTGTTATTCAATTGCTCCGCGAGCATGCTCAATCTTTATCATGCTCATTTTGCTGCGCCTTCTCTTCTATGTCTCCTGTCGATCGCATTCATAATTATTTTCAATAACAACGAAATTATCCAAGCGAGAATGAAGTAGATCATCGCCGTTGCTATCAGCGGGAAAAACGCTTCATAAGTACGGCTGCGGATGATATCGCTCATTTTCGTAAGGTCCTGTAGCTGTGACTGGAATACCGACAAAAGAAGCTTGCGAGCTTAACAATCTATCTCATTTCGCTGCTTCATGCAGTCGCGGGTGTATTGCTCGGATATCGGTAGGACAGATATTAAGACGGCATATCCAAAGAAATAATAAAAGCACTATCGCTTATGGTATTCACGCTAATAGTGCTTATGTTTATGTCATCGTTACTGTTCTATCTGTATCACCACACCGAAATGAGGCTTTCCCGAATAAAAAACAAACAAATCCGAGCCGGTTTGGTTCGGATTTGTCCATTGTGGCTCCCCATTTATCACACTAAACGAACAGCCGGTAATACTTGTATTTCGGGCTTGTTTATGCCTTCTTACAGAACTCCGCAAATAACAACAACCCCGTCCGGAAACATCTCCGAACGGGGTATAGTTTTGCACGCGCCTGCAAAAATTATCCGAGAGCCGACTTTGTGATCCAGCCTTCGACTTCTCCGGTGATCTTCACATAAGTGAAACCGGTAGCCTTATCGACGGTCTCTGTTCCGAGAACCACATCAACTTTTCTGCCGACAACAAGATAGTCTTTACGCTTGCTCTTGTTTGTAGCGGATTCGCGGACGACCACAGGGTAAGCGAGCTTATATGTCTTTGTACCCTTAGAAGCGTTATTCTTTGCGACCTTCGGGTATTCTATATAAGGACACTCGAACCAGTATTCCCAGAAATCGTCGAGAGATCTGAGAACTACGCCGTCTCCCCTTGCTCCGAGCGTGCTTTCTATGGTCATTCCACCGCCTATATATACGCCGACATGAGGGTGCGACTTGCTGTACACTATCAGACCGGGAACATCGGGCATATCCGCGATCTTGCCCTTGATCCTTGCAGTCTGATACATATAGTTCGCATTGACATCGGGAAATCCTACCGCTCCGTATCTCGGAGAACCGACACCGCCGTCCGCCTTGCCGCTCCAGTAATAGGACTTTATCAGTCCCACGCAGTCCACACCATAATAACCCTTGTTGAAGAGCTGTTTCAGCTCGTTCCACCTTGCTGTTGTATAGCCGGTTCCTGTCTGATTGCCGTATATCTTCTTCAGCATCTCATACTGTTGCTCTATGGAACGGAGAATCCCGCCCCACATATACTTGGTTTTGAGTGCATACGCCTTCTTTGCGTGCTTTACAAGGCCCTCATTTGTATATAATCCCATTTTCATCACCCTTTACATAAGCGTTTACATTTTCGTTCTTGCTGTACCACTCCTTGAATGTGCCGAGAGCGACATCTACAAGGGCGCTGAACCACGAGAACGGCATCACGGAAGCAAGCTTCGGAAACTGCTTGCAAAACCACCCGTAAACGGTGTGCAGTTTTGCCTGTCCCGTCTTGGTACCAAGGAGCTTCTCAGCTTCCATGCAAGCGTATTTCAGCCAGTCAACGATTTTGCTTCTCTGATTGATAAACAGATACGCCAGAATACCAATTGCGACCAGTCCAAGGAAAACAAGAGCAATAATCTCATAAATCTGCATTTTCTTCACCTTCTTTCCGTTTACCCGGTAATCCAAATTTGGACGCCGTGTATGCTCTCACCGAGTTTTGAAGAGCATACCCTACAAAGCTGATGCCCGACGTTCCCCACATCGTTTCTATGATCGCCGCCGACAACTCCGATACCGGATTCTTGTCGAATGCCGCGAGGATATAACTCGCTGCGGTGAATACCACCGAGATCACGATGCAGGAAACGAGCCACACCTTTGAAAACTGCTTACGTTTCTTTCTGCGGTTATATCCCATAAATCCCTCTCTTTACTTGTATGCCCGCTCGTTCAAATGCGCTTCCATTTTATGTATCGCTTCTGTTACGGGTCCGTTACAGCCTTTTTCATGAAGACCTTTCAGGCACGCAAGCTGACACACGGTAATTATCGCCATATCCTCTTTCAAGGCTTTTATATCCTCATCCTGCTTGTTCTGCCGGAGATACCAGCGATAGGCAGCAAATATTATGCTGAAAATTGCCACTATGGCAGATAATACCGCCGCTGCTGTTACTATTGTGTCTGTTGATAAAGTGATTCCTTCCATTGTTTACCTCATACCTCAATGTCGTCAATAGCGACATCGTTATATTTTTTCTGTAGCTTTTCAAGCCCCGATTTAAGCAGTCTCGAAACATGCCGCGTAGTGTAGCCCATTTCTTTGGCGGTCTGCTCATTGGAGTAATGAAGAATATAGACGCATTTCAGCGCGATAAGTTCAGATTCGTTATCGAGCGTGTCGATAATGGCACTTATCCTTGCTTGCAGCTTCACATAGCAGTCATACTCTTCGTTCAGCGTCTTATCAATTTCAATTGCTTTCTCGACAAGATCGGCACCAGAGGCGACGGATAAAACGTCTTCGGCAAGAGAACGCATATCATCTACTTCCTTTAGGATTATGCGAATTTTCGCCTTGAGCTTCTTGTGAGATTCAAGTACAGCTTTTACATTCATTATCCCCACTCCTCTACGCCATTTGTAATGCGGTTTCTGATCATCAGCTCATGCATAATATCATCAAGCGATAATGTGCGACCTACAAGCTCCCATTTATATACCTCAACATATACATCGAAAGTAGCAGATTGACCGCTATAGCTGACGGTTATAGTCTGTTTTCCGTTCTTTTGAGGGTCGTACCCGCTTGCTGTTACTGCGGAATCGTCCATACCAACAGTAGTTATATTACCGTCGCTATAGGTGATAAGAAGCACTCCGCCTGTTAAATTGAGCAATTCACCACGGGTATAATCGGTTTTTGTAGGCAAAGTCTGCACCTCAATGCTAACCACAGTTCTTTCATCAGCCATTTGTATCAACCTCGCTTTCGTCCTCTTCCTCTTCGTCTTCATTGTCAGCGTCCGGCAGTATGACACGTTTATATACCTCAATTACAACCGGATCGTAAGGATTGGTACCGACTCCGCGAACAAGTTTAAACCAAATATCGCCAACTCCCACTTCTGTGTCAGGGTCTTCCGTAGGGTCGCTTGTAGAAAATAATGTGTGTACACAGGTCTCTGATACCGTTTTCTTTGTCGCCGCGTTCTCAAGGGCAAGCTCCTTGACATCATCAGCACGGCTGTTCAGATCGCCGGAAGTCTTGTCGAAGAACTTCTTCGTGGGAATGTCTCCGAGCTGAATGCTCACCTCACGTTTTCCCGCAGTGTAGTTCTTGTCTGCCTGAATTATCCGCCTGTCATACGCTGCACCGCCTTTCATTATCGTGACCTTGTCGCCCACGAAGAACGATCTGCCGTACATTGTGGGATCCGTAAGTTTCAAGCTGACCTGCATCTTATCGACCATATCGGCCGTGCGAGTGTCAACATAAGCCTCGGTAAGGTCAAGGTCACAGTTTGCGGTCAGAACAGCTTCACGTCTGTTGAAGCCGCGAGCTACGTCCTGATCTTCTTTATATATCGAAGTAACGACAGCTTTGTCAACATCACTGCCGTTGACTGTCCATATTACGTTCCGGCGCTCCGAGGACTTTTCCTGCTTTGTTATCGCTTCCGCATTGTGCAGATAGTCTGCAAACACGCATTTATACCGTCCCGTCGCATTGGTGCGGTCAGAGCCCTCTATGATGTCAAACGTGTAGCCCGACATAGAAAACGATATGTCCCACCCTATGTCTGCATTCTTGCACAGAGCCGTTACGACCTCGTTCAAAGGCTGTAAGCGGCTCATATAGGTATCGTTCTGAATACCGCCGCCGGTGTATCCTATCCGAAGTCCGGGGATGTTTCGTCCCGGATCCGTAGCCTCAATGCAGTTATATGTGATATACCCTGCTATGATAGAGCCGGTTGAACCCTGCCGGACATCGTGTCCGTATGTTCCCGCCTCAATTTCTTCTTGTGGGAAAAGTGTCTGACGATAGCTGAGCAGTCCCTTGAGGTCGGTACCGGACGCGGTCACCCGCAGTCCGTCATTGCTGACCTCAGTTATGATAAGACTGTCGTTTACTACTCCGTCGTCGCCTTCGTTTATGAACAGGATCATATCGGGACGCACATATCCTATCCCGTAAGCCGACGCAGGAAGCACAAGGGTGAAACTTCCTATATCACGCCAGTATTTGTGGTATTCGTATTTCTCGAACTCTACGAAATTTGCTACATTTCTGGAAACGGGGATCTCGTTGTTCGCAAGCCACCCCTCAAGCGGTTCATAAACCGAAATTATCAAATCACATTCCCCCTTATACCGCTATAAAGAGATTGTAATAAATAAGCTGTACTTCGAGACTTCCCGAAGATGCCGTGATGCTGAAATTAAAGCTCGACCTGTTCGGGCGATTTATGCAGGGCTCACAGTATTCGGAGATATACACGTCTCCGGGAACTATCCACTTATTATCGTACAAGAAATTGAAAGTTCGTGTGCCGCCTGTATATATAGGGTCGCAGAAGTCCACGCGGTTATATGAATTGTCCACGTTAGCTATCCGGTAATAGTACCCGCTTGCTCCTGAAAGCGTCTGTAAGCATTTTATTGTGCCGCCTATCGGACTTGGAACATCTCCGTATTCCGGCGGAATGAATGTTGCCGAGTGACCTGCGGTTATGGTTTGTTTCTCGCTCGCAATAGCTTTGCACCAGTACGGATAATCACAGGTGAACATGATCGTACACTCGCAAAAACACCCGTCGTGGACTACCACAACGGGGTTCTGATCTATTCTTGCGGTTATTGTGTATATGCCGTTGTCGTTAGCATATTCAAGGGTTCCGCTCTCTCCGAGCGGGAACCGTTTCAGTATTTCCCGCCGGAGATTGTGCATACCCGCTTCTCCGGTGCATTTGCGCCGATTATTCACGACATAGACCGGGGCAAACGCTATTTTTGCGGTGACAGTCTTCACATCGAGGACGGAAGAAAGCACCTTTTGTCCCGGTAGGCCGACACATTGCATCGTTTCAAGCCGTGTTTTGCCGCTGTTACCGTCGAAGTCGTTCAGCCGAAGTATCTTTTCTCCCGTAAGGGAAGATACATTCACATCATCGACTGTGATAGTTCCGAGCGAAGTTGTATATGTTATTCTTTGCATAATTATACCGCTCCCGTACTTCCGAAAAGGTCTGTTATCATTTTAAGTAGCTGATCTGCGGTCATCTTATCGACATTGTTCATCGTCAGATTTACCGTAGAATCAGGTTTCACGGCTTCCATTGCCGCTTTTATGGTCTCTCCGAGATCGGTCAAGCCGGTATCGACTGTATCATTGAGCGAGCGGAGCACTTCCAGCGCGTTGTTGATGTTCTCCTTTTCGTTGTTGAGCTGTTCCGCCGATGTGTTATATTCCTCGTTTGCGGCGGCTCTCCTGTCTTCGATACCGCGCTCCCACAGCATATCCGCCTTATCGTTCTGCAACGACTGAATTTTCCGCTGTAACTGTGCCTGTGAAAATTCGTCAAGCTGCGAGTATTTCAGCTGAGCCATAGCCTGATCTATCTGCCGTTGAATGTCGTTATCCTCAGTCAGACGTTTCCGAGCCTGCACCTCATCGTCGATAGCCTTTAACGTCTCATCACGGAGTTTCTGCTTGGCTTTCAGTTCGGCATCTATCTGTTTGAGCCGCCTGTTTGCCATATCCTCGGATGCTTTCAGAGCGGCATCACTTACGAGCTTTTCTTCTGCCTTTTCAACGCCGTAAAGCCCCGCCGTGACCTCTCCGATAACAGCTTTAAGGTTCTTGAAAGCCTGAATTTGTGCCTTTAAGCCGCCAATTTTATCGGGATCCGTTGCAGTTGCAAGCTCTGATTCGAGCTGCTTTATAGCATCTTCTATCTCATCGGAGAGTATCGTTTCGAGCTTGCTGGTATCAAGCGTTATCTGAGCATCTACACCAACCGTCAGAGCCTCGGCGTATCTTGTGCCGGAGAGCTTTGAAACCGTGTCAGCAGATAAGCCGCCGTCCTCTTTCTGCTCTATGACTGCCGCCGTGAGCGTCTTCATGCTACCGGCTGTATCTCCGGCAGACGCGGATTTCAGTTCTTTTTCTGCTTTAGCAGTCTCGTAAAGTCCCGCCGTGACCTTAGAAAGCTCTCCCCGGAATGATTCAAGCGCTTTTCGCTGAACTTCGGTCGTTCCCTCAACGCCTTTCGCGGCATCTATTTGAGTATTCCACGCTTCTTCAAACGCCTTTTCCGATAATTTCCACTTTTCTCCGTCCTTATAGAGAGCATCGCCGTACCCCGCATCAATAAGAGCCTGCACCGTGGTAAGTGCAAGCTCTCCGTTATCATTCATTTCCTTAAAAGCCGCGCTTGTGGTCTTCGCGTAGCTCATAAGCGACTTTAAGCCCGGCGGTTCCTTCTCCTTCGGAGTGCTCGATGCTCGCCCCGATGAGGATCCGGAAGAAGAACTCGATCCCTTGCCCTGATTACTCTGAAAATACTGTGGTAAACTCTTGTTGACCGCGAGCTGAGCTTCAAGCTGTTCAATATATGCGGCTTCTTCGCTGATTTTACGACCGATGGCAAGTACCTTTTGACCATCGTGCTCGTACATACCGGCGGCTTCAGCTTCTTTTTCATAGAGCTTTATTCTTTCCCGCGCACCCTCGATAGCAGCGCGGGTCTTTGCATTTTCCGCCTCTATCTGAGCATTTGCGCCGTCCATTAACGCATCGTTAAGCCCTGCAAGTGCTTCAACCTCGATAGAATAGCCTTCGGCTGTGACCTTGATGTGCTTTGCGAGGTCAGGATATACAGATATAAGCGCCTGCATCTGCTGATAATTCAGGGCTTCACCATTCTGTAACTTCTGATATGCTTCCGTAAGCGTAGAATACTCGGAAACAAGATTCTTAGTCGCATCTGCGAGGTCGTTCAGCGTTTTCGTTCTTTCCTCGGCACGAGCCAGCTCCTCGGAAAGCTCTGCGGCTCTTTGTGTAGCCTCATCAACAGCAGCAGACGCTTCCGCCGTCTGATATGCGCCCTCTTCGACAGCAGCATTATATTCGTCGATGATCTTCTGGCATTTCGCGAGTTCTTCACGGTATGCCGCCATATCGTTTATAAAACTGTTAGTTTCAACGGCTCCGTTCCAGTCGAGAATATGAAAGCTCTCGTGATACTTTGCACTCTCTTCCCGGCGCTCTTCCATTTTCCGTTCGATTTCCGCCATTTTTTGATAGGCTTCTTTCGCGGCGTCTTCGAGAGCTGTGAATTTTACCTTTTTGGACTGCTGCTCAACATAATTCTCAACAGCGGCAGAAAGGTCGTTGTATTCTCCTGTGAGGCTATTGACTACCTCGACCTCATCACCAAGAACTCCCTGCAATTCTCCGGCAAGCGTTTTCAGACGCTCTTCCTGCGATGCGCTCCTATCCTGTGTATTGCGAAGATTTTCATACTCTGCGGCTTTGGTCTGTAAGATATTCATTTCCGCTTCATTAGCGGAAACGCTCTCTTCCATTCTGTCGGTGAGACGCTGGACCGAGCGCTGTGTACTCTCAACTTCATCAGACAGACCGGCAATCTTATCAATGTAATAAACGGTTTCAGCACCTACAGCCACCAGTACACCCGCAAGACCGGCTATCTGTGCGGTGGTAGCAAGGGCAGCAGGACCCATAGCACTTATAGATTTAGTCACGCCCTGAATAGTGCCTATTGCTGTTGATGCGGCATCTTTAAACGCCATAGCGCCCTTCAAAGCTATAAATGCCTGCGCTGCGCCTATTACCGTTTCCTTATTATCAACGAGAAATTTAAGGAGATCCTTTGCGACTGTTGCTATGTTGCCTATGGTCTCTCCGACATCTTCTGAAAGCTCATCAAGAGTGCCGTCGGCTCTCCATTCTTCTATAAGTTCAAGCAGTTCTGAAAGACTTTCCTTTGCAACATCGAACGCCTTTTCGCCAAGATCCCGCCCGAACTGCTGAGCTTCATCGGACAGGGTAGAGAGCATACCGGAGAACGTCTGCGACTGTTTCTCCATCATTCCGGCAAACTGTCCGGTACCCGTGGTCATGCTCGTGATAGCGGCGTTAAGCTCCGGTATTCCGATCTTCCCCTTGGATACCATATCCTGCATTTCGCCGGCAGTCACACCAAGTTCGTCTGCAAGCGCCTGCAAAAGCGGCACACCCGCCTCTGTCATCTGCCGGAGTTCTTCGCCGCTGACCTTGCCCTTTGCGAGCATCTGACCGTATGCGAGAGATACGCGCTCAAACTTTTGCGCGTTACCGGCGGCAAGATCGCCGAGCTTTGTCATCGTGTCGATGAGGTCGCCAGAATCAACACCGTAGTTCATCAGAAGAGTGCCGCTCGATACTACGTCGGTGAGTTCCATAGGCGTTTTCGCTGCCATTTCGCTCAATTCCGACATAAGGTCTTTCGCTTTTCGCGCATCTCCGAGCATTACCTCAAAAGATGTAAGATACTGCTCCATTTCGGCATTGGAGCCGATAAGCACCTCATACAGCTTCTTACCGGCAGCGCTTGCAAGAACGGCTTTAAGACCGGTTTCGAGTTTCTTTATTGCTGCTGTCGCTGTGTCTGTCGCTCCGGTAAGCTGATTTGTATTTTCTTTCTGATCTTTGAGTTCGTTTGAGGTCTTGCGTATATCGCCCTGTATCTCCTGCTCACGGGTCCGAAGAGTACCGAGTTCAGCGTTTACCTGTCCTATACGAACGCGAAGCTGTTCTAATTCCCTCTGCTGCTCTTCGGTACCGCCGTCCTTCATAGCATTGGTCAAAGCCTTTTCCTGCTTCTGAAGCTCCTGTGCTTCCTTATTGACCTCTTTCATCTTATTGCGGTTCTCAATAAGAGCGGTGTTCAGTTCAATGAGCTTTGCCCTTGTCTGGGCGACACCCGCCGCAAAGTTGGAAGCATTAAGCGATATTGTACTGCCAAGATCGGGCATAATATATTATCCTTTCCACCGTTTCAGTATCTCTTGATTGATACGCTCGGCTATATACTTGTTTATAGCGTCCTTTTTAAGGAACCACGCCGCCCGGATATGTGAGAACGGCTGTACCCGTCCGATACGGCGGCCTTTGCTGTCTGTAGTCTTGCCTTTTTTGCCGGGTCTACCATACTCAATGACGAAATACTTGATACTCCGATTTATCTTATCATCTGAGTACCCCGCACGATATGAAACCTTACGCGGCGCGGGTCTTCTGTTATCTTTCCAGACAGAAAGGTCTTTGGCAAGAGAACGGATCCCGTCGGTCGGGGCAGACGAGAGGATGTTCGCCTGTTCGTCTTTGAGCATTTCAGCCGCCTCGTGCAGAACAGTATCCATGATCTCACCGCTGACGCTCTTTTCGAGGTCTGCGAGGGTCTTGTCAAGGTCTGCTATCTGCCGGAGCATATCGGCGTGATCCATTTCAATGAAATCTGCCATTGTTCACCTCAAGGCATAAAAAATACCGCTCTGCATTCGCATGCAAAACGGTATTTGTGTTATTCTGTTGTTCGGTCAGGCGGTTCTTTTGTCTGTTGCTTTATCTTCCTCTTTTTCCTCAATGTCTTCGAGAAACTTATCGAGGATTTTAACACCGTTCTCATTGGAGCCGTCTAATACTACATCTACTTTTTCCATTCAAAAATCCCCCTTTCGGCATATTTCTTTAAAAACTTATCAACGATTTTTCTGTATTCTGTATCGCTGCCAGTTTTTATTTCGTTGTTGCAAGCTCTCTTTAGTTCAGTGAGAAATGCACCTCTGTCACATATCCTACAAATTCAACAACATCCGTAAATGAGTAGCTACTATTCCGCGGGTGATTGTGCATTACAAACACATCTCCGCTGAAAGAGTCAAAATTCAGTTTTAATTCGTCATCAGAACCTACGAATTCTTTTCGTCCGCTTATATCAATGCTATTGCTGAAAACAAAAGCAACTTCTTTACTTTCGTTATTGTCGCGAGAATACTTTAATAATTCTTGATGCTGGCGCTGTATCTCAGCACATTGTTCATCCGAATATCCGGCAATACTTACCATTGGAACCTTTTCAATAGCGGAATCGGTAATTGGTGTTATTGGCTTTGAACTGTTTTCACCGACGGAATCGAGCTCTACATCTTCTGACAATGTGTGATTTTCCGTGCCGCCGCCCGTAGCACCTCCGCTGGATCCGCCGCCGGGCATACCGTCGGAATAACTTCCCATAAAGTAACCGTGCTCTCCTTTGATGTAATGTCTTCCCCTTGACTCAAGTATAGCACGAACTTCATCATTTGTCAACCCCGAAGCTGCACTCATAACAGAAGTTTTATCGGTATTCGGCGTGTAGATCTGCCCGGTCTTAGGGTCAAGCAGTACAGTATCAAGTCCGAGCTTCATATAATTGAAGCCAAGCGGCGGCTTATCTTCCATTTCGCGTATCTCATCAAGCTGATAGATGTTGTTCTGTAATGCCACAGCATACGCATTCATGCGGCTCGCGAAGTCGCCGCGTGTCAGCTCCGAGGTGTCGAAAGCCCAATAATAATGCCCGATCTTCTCGGCTTCGGTGAGTAGATCGCTGTCAAGCGCGGACTCTATTGTGTTGATAAGCGGCATAAGGCAGTTCTGGACGAACTGTGAGATCATACTTTCATTTGCTTTGCCGTTGAGCACGTCCGCAGGCATACAGAACAGCTTGCATATTTCTTCGGCATTGGTGCGCTTGTTCTCGTTGAGCTGTAATTCCACGCTTGTGGAGCTGCTTTCCTTAAAGTCGAGACCGTCATTCAGAACAACAGCGTTGTCCTTTGTATCGTAGCTGTTGCTGTACAGCTTGCGCCATGCTTCCTTGACTTTATCCAGAGCATCTTGTGTGAGCTTATTCTTGGATAAGATATAGCCCTTCTTATTACCGCCCTTGCGTATAGTGGCGTTCTCAAATTTCATCGTATTATAGAATATAGCAAGTGCAAGCGGATCCTCGGCGATTATGCTTGTTCCGACACCGAAGCCTTTTGAGTTCCGGAGTATCTTGAGGAACTGATACGGGAAATACACATGACCGTTTACATTTATAGCAAAAGTCTTGTGTATCGGATCCGCGTTCGGAGCTATCGCTACACGGGTTTCATCAACATAGTACAGCCCGGTAGGCTCATTGTACATATTCCGCTCTATGTAAGTGTATGAGCCTTTGCCGAGAAAGTAGTCACGAACCCAGAGCTTTTTCATCTCGGATGCGTTGATCGTGTCACCGGTATCGTGATTGAGCAAACACAGACGCTTATCGTCGGTTATCTCTTCGACTTCCTTTCCGTTCTCACGGTACAGCTTTATCGGAAGTGCCGAGATACGGTCAGCAATAAGGTTCACGCAAGCGGCGACCGTCGGTATCTGTAAAGCCTCGGCTTTCGTGACCTCAATATTCCCGCCGAGCATTGCGGAAAGCAGGCAGTCTTCTATACCTACAGCACCGTCGGCGGCTCTTTTTTCTTTTCGCTTGAATAATCTCACGGTTATCACCTCATTCAATAACTTCGCATTTATCACAGCAACAACGAGATCGACCTTACCCGCCGACTTCTTCTTGTTGACAAATTTGTTCAGGTTCGTATCCTCGGTACATCTCGCATTTGAGAAATTTATTTCAAGAAGCTCGTTTTCATCATAGCTGAAGCACTTTGACAATATCGCTTCTTTAAGGAGCTTCGTCGGACGATGCAGAACGCTCGAATGCTGTTTTATCTCAACACAGGTTATCGCTTCGGCTTCGAGCTTTTGCGCGGTCGATATTGCGTTCCAACGGTCATACCCTGCCTCGGCTATCTCAACTCCGTATTTTTCGGGAATAATGTCCAGTATAAAATGCTCGATAAAGTTGTAATCGACGATCTCATCACCGCAGTCGAAGCACGCGCCCTCGCGGATAAGCCGTCTGTAATCGACATTTTCTTTGTCGGTCTTTATATCTACTCTGTTTGCCGGGATAAAGCCCCACGCCTTACAGTAAAAACGCCCGTTATCCTCGGTAAGCATTGCGACCGCTGTGTTATCCTCGGAAAGAGAGAGGTCAAGACCTATCCATACGCGCTTTCCACGCCAGAATTTGAGGTCTTCCTTTATTTTGCACTCACGGACTTTCGTGATCTCAACATATCCTTCGGTACCGAGAGACTTGTACAGGATGTTGCAGTGCTTACAAAGGAAGTTTTCGCGCTTGTTCTCGTAAAGTATCGCATCTGCACGCAAATCGAGTATTTCATTGAAAACAAATTCGTTATTGCACGCTACGGGGTTTGACTGATAGATTATCAGGTCGTTCGTCTGCCATTGGTCGCCGGTCGTAAGCTCGATGTTGGGCTCATATAACAGCGCAAAGTATCTCTTGTTCTGAAGGAACCCGTCAAGTATCTTCTTTGCCTTGTCGATCTCCGTTATCATAGCGTTGTTATCGTTAGGATACTGCGTAGAGATGATGATGCCGAGCTTATCCCGAAGAGTGATCTGTGATGAACGCATAGCCTCTATCGGGTAACTGTCCATTGCTCCGGCTTCATCGGCAAGGAACATATTTGCAAGCTTACCGTCCATTTTATCTTCGGAGTAAGCAAGCGGTGTATATTCGCTATCGGTAACGATACAGCGTATTTCATTACGCATGGGCTTAAAAATATCACTTGTATCGAGTGCCGGAGACGATTTGATGATCTTTCTGATAGCTTTTTGCAGCTCACTCGACAGTTTGAGATCAGGAGCCACAGAAAAGTATCTTCCGAACATTCTGCCGGTAAGCATACCGATGATGAAGATAACAGCGGAATTGAACGTCTTGAAATTCTTTCGGGCAATTTCAAGGAGCGCGGTCTTGTAGTACCAGTGTCCGTCTGTGGTCTTGGTGCAGAAAACAGCTATGATAAGCAGCCAAGCATACGGCTCAAGGCTCTCAAAAAGTGAACAATGAGTTATTCCGTCCTCTTTTATCAGATCGGGGTGCATAATAATCTTCAGTATGTTGCATATCTTCTTGAATGTCTTTTCGCAGACATACGCTTCCGGATCCCGACCGTTGACGATCTCAAGCCATGCGGCACACTGCTTTTTCACATATATAGGAGCCCGCTGATTACCGGGACGAATGCACCATAGCGCGTACTTAACCGCCTTGCTCTCACATACGGTCATATTGCCTTGCTTTTGAGCGCATCAACCATATCCTGTCTCGACTTTATATCGAGCTCGTTGATCTTCTTCTGCCATTCGTCGCGCTGTTCGTTGCCTGTATCTGTGACCTCGGCAGGATCCTCGACGGCTCTGGTCTCCTTGAATACTGTCTTTTCAGCTCTGCACTCAACAGATGTTCCCGCATAGCACGGCAGCATTCTCGAATCTATGATTGAGACCTCAACAATATCCATGTTCTGAACGTGCCGACGCGGTATTTTGTCGCCCCTCTGCTCCATTTCGTCCTTGTTCACGAACATACCGAACGACCAACCGCGAAGCTCACCGCGCTGTCCCTTTTCAATTACCTCGGCATCAGATGTCTCACATTCGGCATACAACCCGATGTTATCCTCTTTGAGCGTGAGACTTCTTGTGGAAGTGCTCGCAAGCTTGCGGTTTTCGTCGTGATTGAGGAGCATATCGACATTCTTTGCACGGGTAAGCGCTTCCGCAAATGCGCCGGGTTCGATCATTTCAACGAATTCGCCGGTAGCCGTCGGAATAGGTCTGCTGTCTCTGCCGACTGCGTTCACATAGCCGGAAATGTGTGCTTTGCCGTTTCTGATCTCAAATTTCATAGTGTTACCTCTCATTCTTCATCATCGTCATCATCATCGTCGAACCGTCTGAACGTCTCGACAGGCTTCTGATAACCCATTGCTATCGCATACCGCTCCCAGCGTTCCGAGGCTTCACGGAGCGTACTGCTCATAAATTCGGCTCTGGACGCTCCCATAACATCAACGAACATTGACATTAAGCCGAGTATGTCTTGCTTGTCGCCTTCGCTCTTTTTCTTCCGCCCGATAGGAGCCTGTGGAAGCGCAAGCATAATAGCTGCCTGTATATATGCGAGAAGCTCCGTCTGGTAGCCCTCAGCGGACATGAGACCGTTGATATATTCGTCAATGTCGTTTTCGTCACATTCCGGAAGGTCGTTATACCAGTCTGTGAGCCCGTTACGCAGAAAGCATCTGACAGCCTTCGGGTCGGTGCTCTGCGATAATATATCAAAAGGGGAATACCCCGATTTTTCTATGTTATAGAACGCCTGTATAGAAGCGGGAGCCGGACTATTGCCCGACTCCCTCTGTCATTTTTATGCTGCTGTACCCGGAACGAGGTATGCCGCACCCGAAGACGACCATTCACCGTCAACATAAGACTGAACGATGAAGTAATATGTCTTGCCGGTTGTAAGACCGGTAGCATCAAAGGTCGTAGCTGTAACATTGTCGTCAAGTATCGTGCAGATGCCGTTGCTGTACATAAGCACCTGATACTTTGTAGCGCCTGTGATCGCGCTCCAAGAGAGCGTAACCTTGTGAGAACCGCCTACGGCTGTAACAACGGGAGCGTTCTCATCGGAGCCTGTACCCGAAAGAGTAATACCGCCGAGAGCGGAGCCGAACCACTCTTCGATAAGAGAAGCACCTGCGCCTGTCTTGGGGTCAACCTTCTTTCTCTTGAACATGAAGTCGCCGCTGTTGATAAGTGCTTTGTACTCACCCTGAAGAGCGGTACCGTTGTACTTAACGCCGCTGTCGTCGGAAGTATTCGCTTCCTCACCCTGAGAAGCAAACTTTGTCTTCATGATCTTGTAGAGGTTCATCTTACCGTCAGAGCGAAGAGTTGACCAGATAACAGCGAGATCGGGAACATAGTCATTCTTGTTATCGACAACAACGCCGTTTGCGTCGATAGTAGCGCCGAAATAGTCCTTCTCCTCTTCGTCTGTCAGACCTACAACGGTAACATCTACGGTACCGCCCGCCTTGGCGATATAGCTCTCGACCTGTGTGCCGGATGCGTACATTCCGGAAGAATTCATCTTTGGGGTGTACTTGATAGACACGAGATCGGTCTCGATCTCCTTTACTTCGGCATAAGTAAGATTAGCGCCGGAGTCTTCTGTAAGGACCGCTGTTGCAAAACGGTCAGTCGAGACCGGCGGTCTGCCGTGTTCCTTTTTTGCCATTTATTATTCCTCCAAATCTATTGATTTTAAGTATTCCTGTGAATACTGGTATCTATGAGGGCAAGGGCTTGAGCTCTCATATCCGTTCACATCAGAGCCACCGGCGTAAGTGAAGCCTGCATTTTTGAATGCAATTTCTACCTGTCTGTACAGATTCCGGTCGTATGTGAGGGATATGATGCTTACCGATACCCAGTAAGTTTTCGCCAGATAAGTGCCGCTTGCGAAGTTTTCAGGCTTATCTTTGATGAAATAGACTGCATATACATTCGGCTCTTTGTTCACGGCAAATTCGGGCATCTTATTGTAATAATGCTCAAAGACTGTAGCAAGCGCTGTTTCCGTCAAGACCTTAATATCAGTCATTTCTATCCTTCCTTCACAAGTATCAGCTTTATGTGCCGAGGAGTATCGGCGGCACCGGTACTGTCTATCCGATACCGCCTTCCCCGGTACTCTGCATGGGTAAAATCATAGCGTTCGTACTCGGAGCGGTGACATATAGCCTGTATCTCGGCTGTTCTGCCTGCTGCCGCCGCCGTGTACTTCACGGTCACGCCTATGTCATGAACGTTTGCCCAGATCCTCTGACTTACTGTTACCGCATCTTCACCGCTTCCGTTTGAAGGCTCAATAAGAAGCAGCGTCAGCTTTTTATCAAAAGTCATAGCAAATTCCCCGAATGCATATTTAATATCTGCTTTACCATAGGATTTTCCGCAGCCTGTTCAACGGTATAGTCCCTGTTCGTCTGCATCTCGTTAACGAGAGTAAGAAAAACAGGAACCAGATCACTATGTTCATCTACCTGCTCTTTGGAAAGTCCGGTATAGCTGCATATAAACGCAAGCGCGGAGTTCATGAAATGCCAGATGAATCCGTTGTCATCATTACCGCAGCTTATGCCGCAGTAATCCGAAACATAAGCAGGTTCAAGCAAGCTGACTGATGTCGGCAGCGTATCTTCCCATGAACTCTTCTTCATGCGATCAGCCCGCTGTTACGGACATAACGAGAGTAGCAAGCTTGTCTGCTTCTGTGATCTTGGAATCGAGCTCGAACCAAGACACAATACCGATAGCGTGCTGTGTAGCATACTTCTCGTAAAGCACCTGCATTTCCATGCTCTCCCGCATATTTACGGACAGACCGCTGTAGTCACCGTAAAGTACAGCCTTTGCCGCAGAAGCGATAACAGGCATATTATCGGAGAGATATACAGGCTTGCCAAGGAGAGTGTACGGGAAAGCATTTGTAATGCCGCCGTTCTGCTGAAGCAGATACTGACCTGTGCTGTCCTTGAGCTTTCTGATAGCTGTGAACGTTGTCGGGTGCATTGTCCAGCAAGCGTTACCCTGAAAAGCTGTAGGAACCTTCGCCTGAAGTTCGATGAGCTTATCGGCTGTAATCGCAGATACGCTCTCGGCATTGAGTGTATTTGTGGTCGAAAGTGCGCCGGTGCAGTGGTTGTTTGTCGAGCCTGTACCGGTAAGAAGCTCCTTCTCGATAAACAGAGCGATACGTTTTGCAATTTCGTGGATGACGAAGCTGAACACATCGATCTCCGAGTTGTTGATTACAGACTTACCAACGAGCGTAAGAGCGCCGCAGAGATAGCCTGTCAGGTCGATAGATGTGAAAGCACCCGCGTCCGCTGTAATCTCGTTGAACTCTGTCTGATAGTTAACAGTGATGTTGTGTGCAGTACCGTCAACAGTCTTATCGCCGTAAACGGGAACCTTGAGCGTGCCCTTGACAGCATACATAGTAACACCCGCGAGGATAGGACATATCTCCTTGACCTCGGTGATGATACGATGAGCGATAGACTGCGGTATGATCGCACCGTTATTGCCCATATTGAAGTTCTGCTCACCTGTACGCTTCTCCATGAGGCTGTTCACGGTATTCATGAAAGCACGTTTGTCAGCTTCGGGAACTATCGCTCTCTGTTCCTGCGAGGGAGCTGTGTCGGTGTCTTCGTCGGCACTCTCTTCTTCCTTTGCAGCCTCAGCAGCCGCGTTGAGAGTTTCCAGTGCTCTCTTTTCCGCCGCCATAGTCTTGTCGATGTCGTCAATGAGCTTGTGAAGCTCTTCGAGACGCTTTGTCTCATCTTCCTTCATTGCGCGGTTCTCTGTCTTGGCAGTATCAAGGATAGACTGCATCTCCTTCAGAGCATCCGCACGCTGTTCGGCAAGGCTTTTTGCCATTGCACGCGTTTCAAGGATTCTTTTGTTGTGCATTTTTGTTTCCTCCGTAAAAATGTTTATAGTCAAAGCTATTAAAAGCCTTGCTTATGATGTTGCCTTAATGCCGAGAGCATCAAGAAGATTGTTGAAATCGTCTTTCAGTGTAGCGACCGATGTGGCTGTGCTCGCTGCGATCTTCTCTGCGGGAGCTTTCACAAGTCCTACAACTTCGGCACCGGATTCGATAATCAGCTTACCGCCGATATGCGTTTCGTCGCCGCCCTGAGTGGTATAGTTCTTGGTGTTATACATTGCATTACCTCCATTTTCATTTTTTTGCATATAAAAACGACACTCTGCACGCGAATGCAAAATGCCGTGTTTTATTTATCGCTGTCACCCCGAAGAATAGCATAGATAGGATTTTCCTTTGTTTCCGGCTGTTTCGGGATAGAACGCAGTGCCGCTGATATTGTCATAACGTTCTCTTTGTCAATATCAAGCATCATTTTCCGCTTTTTATCAATCATCGAGCTGATGTTAAGCTTTTGAGAAATAAGGCGGGTAAAGGATTTTTCAAACTGAATTATTGTTTCCGGCTCAATGCCGCTTTCGGGATCATCAACAATGTGCTCAAAGCTTTCCCGGAGCATATCCCCGGTCTTGTCGAGCATTTTCATCTGTTCGGTAAGGTCTCCGATCTCGGCGTAGAGCAAGCAGTATGTGTTTATCCCGGAGCTGTACAAGGCGTCATCCTTACCGATAGCCTTCATCAGCTTGGAAACGCGCTGGAACTCTGAATGAGCTGTCTTGTTTTCCTTTACTTCCTTGCGTTCCTGTAGTTTCTTATTACTTAGCAGACCGTTTTCAGCATTTTCACGCGCTTCAAGTTCAGCCTTTGTTCTGTGGCTTTTCTTCTCAGTCTTAATTACGGCTGCCGGTTTCGACGGTCGTGCCAATTTATCATCCTTTCTTCAAAATCCTTTCAAGTATATTATTTCTCCAACTGTCAAACTCTTTGCGCTCTGCGATCTGCTCCTCAATAGAGCCGTTGTGCTTGAAATTTTCAAGCCCGACGTGCCTATAAGGAGAATATACGGTAAGCTGTTTCAGTTCGTAGCTCTCCCGGAGCAGTTTCAGCGCTGATTTTTCTATCTGTCGCACTCGTTCACTCGACAGTTCAATTGCCAAGGCTATTTCAGCATAGGACTGTTCCCTGAAATACCGCCTTTCAATGACATCGAAATAATGAGCACCGCCGTCTTTATCTAACAGATCATATATATATTTTCGTGCTGCCCGGTAGCAGGAAAGGTCTTCAATGTCACGAAAAGGCTTTTCCGCCTCAAGATCTATGACAACATCAAGGTAAGTGAGGTTCTCACCTTCTCCGTTCGGTACAGTGTCATTCAAGGAATACCTTTCGTTGTTCAACGGGTCCTGATGACCGCGATAGCCAAGCATTATAGCAAAGCGATTCTTTATCGGGAATTTGCAGTACGCAAGAAAAGGATAGTCCTTTTGCTCCGTTGGTCTCTGATTATAAGCCCTGATGCCGTCCACAAGCACAAAATAGCATTCCTGTACAAGATCGTTGAGGTCAACACCTACAATATCACATTTTTCCTGAAATCTGCGATAATACCGTTCAGCGCGCATCTTAAAATACTTGTATGTCTGCTCCCAGAGAACGGAAACGAGGTCATTATTGCCGCTTCTGCCTATCTCAAAGGCTAACTCTTCATTCGTCAACGATGATCCGCTCCTTCTCGAAAAATTGTGCAATATGTCAAACGGCACTTTTCTCTGCTATGAGGTAGGTGTAACAAGATATACCTACCTCTCTGGCTTTGCCATTTGTCAAAGTTGGATTTTTGGCCAAGCTGTACAAAAAATTGCATGCGCCTGCAAAAATCCGGTTATGCCATTTTGGGAATATTTTATTTACAGAGGTGCGGCGTAGATGTCAGCCCTTTCGGGGCAAAAATCGCGAGGGGTAGGGGGGTATCCGCTTTAATCCGCTAAAGCACCGCTTTAGTCGGTGAAAGTACCGGCGGCGTTCGGGCAAGGTCGCGGAGTAACCGCCTCGGTATCCTGTTATGCTCCGCGAGTTCGTGGTGATAGCTGCATAAGGTGATGAGATTATCATCCTCAAGCCTCATATCAAAGTACTCATTAAGCGGCACTATATGATGTACCGACAGCTTGTGAGCGTTATATTGCAGGATAGTGTTGTACTGCCTCGTCAGACATATCCTGCACAGGTGCATATCCCGCTTCTTGATGTCCTCGGACTTCTGCCGCCACGCCGATGTATTACGAAACTTGTCAGCCTGTGAATTACGCTCCTGCTTTACTACTATTCCTGCGGTACATTTATATCCGCGTTCGTGTATTTTCCCGCACTTGGAACAGGCTTTGAGCATATATATCACCACCAAAAAGCAAACGAAAAGCACCCCATTACTGAGGTGCTTCCCGTCATCTGAAAGGAGAAATTTCACATGAAGACAAATCTCGCAGAAAAAGTATTCCTATCTACTCCCGCAGTTTAAGTATATCACATGTCAATAGTGGCTTTCAATGGTCAATTTTAATTTTTTGCAGAGCTTTCCCGTGCAGACGGTATATCCACCGCAGATCGGTGTGCATTATCTCTGCGATCTCTTCCCACTTCTTGAAGTTTATGTATCTGCTCACAAGTATCTGACGCAAGCGTGCATCGTCCACGGCTGATATTGTATTCCGAATATCGTCCCTCATATCCACAAGCACATCTATCTCCGCGTTGATACGGTCCTCAAGGTCGATGATCTTTGCGACTGCCTGACCTACTTTGTCGGAAGGCGTAACGCTCCTGCCGTTGAATTTATCCGGCGGCGTTATTCTCGTTGCAATAGCTCTCCAATGAGCCAGCTCATCGCATAAGCTGTTGATAGATGCGTCGAGTTCGTGATAGCGGTTAAGATATTCTTTTGCGGTCATGATTATTCTCCTATAATTCGCCGTGCATGAATTACGGCTGTTGGTTTCATAGAACCCTCGAAAGTGTTTTCAAATATACGCTTTGCAACACTTTTCGGAAATATGGATCCTGCCGGCACTTCGATTGTCTTAGGGTGTTTCGGCTTTACCAACCTGTTATAGGTCTCCGCTCGTTCAGCGGCTCTGAATGCGTCAATGAAGGCTCGACTGTTCATGTTCTTCCAGCCTTTTTTCGAGCCGTTCGGTCTTTGCTTCAATCATTCTCTGAATATCTACCGGGTTCAGATCATACAGAATTATGAGCTGCTCGATCATAATTTGTACATCCGCAATCTCACAGATAATTTCATTGCGGTTCTTTATGTTCGGATCACGGTGCATCTTGTTGACCGCCCGGATAAGTTCTCCGCATTCTTCCATAGCCATAGCCGACTGCTCCCGTTCGCCGTATATCTCTATAGCCTTTTTGTAGATTTCATTAACATTCATGTTGTATCCTCCTCAATATATTGCTCGTGCTTCATTCATTGTCATCAACGAGGAATTGATTGCCTGCACGAGCTCGGATTCGTTTATTTTGTTCTGGCAATCAATGTTCATCTCCAGATTTACATAGGGAGATGAACTATACTCCGTTCCGCAATATTCGCATCTATAGCCGATTGGAATTATCGTTGAGTTATAATTTTTGTCGAACTTAACAATGCTTTTTTGTATGTGAAGCGGAGCACCGCACATGTCACATTTCAACGCCTTCATTCTTTATACCCGCAGACATGAGTCCACATATCATCTGTGTTACATTTGCAGCCGTGCCGAGTGTTCCAGTCTGTAGCAGCTTCGCTTTCTGTATCCCTATAGCGCGTGCGAACTTTGCATTTTAAGCATAAGCCATAATAATGTTTTTCCTCAAAGGTAGGAACGCATTGAATATCAGCTTCTCCCCCACAAAAGGGACAGCATTTAAGCTCATTCATCGTTTTTATCCTCGCTTTCTTCGCTCTCCACAACGCCGAACCGAAACCCGCAAGCATCGCATTTTCCGGTTCCGTCAGCAAAATGTTCCATAATATCAGCCCCACACTTCGAGCAATAGCGTATATCGTCGGTATCTGATATTCCCGAGATAAAACTATACACAGTTGTTTCCTCCTATTTCTTCAATCCGTTGCTACAGTATTCTGAGTCCTTCATCGTGCGGCCAAAGAAACTACACTCTCCGTACCCGTTGCCGAACGAGTGATATTTACAGCAGTCAGAGCAGCGGACTATATTTTCAACTCTGTTATTCCACCGACTAATTGCTATGCGGTCAATATGCTCCCATGCTTGAGATGCGGCACATTTCTCACAGAAAACGCGGTATCTGTAATAATTTGTGCCGTCTTTTTCTTCAAGAGTTGGAACACCACCGCAGAACGGGCAGGGTTTAAGTTCAAGCTCACTCATCTGTTTTCTCCTTTCTCGGTGCAATCACTATGCAGCTCAATTCAAGCGACTTTCCAATAGGATCATCCAAGTATTCTACTTCAAGCAAGTTGTTATCAAGCAGAAAATCACCTATGGATTGTGCCATACCGCGCTTTACGCGCTCTATATATTCGGGATAAGCATCCTTAGGTATAGATGCACCCGTCCTTTCATCTATAAAGTGCGTGTGATGAATATTTTTAATTTCTCTTCCGGTGTAAATGCTGCGAGCGGCAGCCATTAGTTCACCGTGGATTGAAGGTCTGTACCCATCAGGAAAATAACCTCTTCTAACGAGATCGGTAATAGTATTTGCCGCTCGGTAGCATAGCGCCTGAAGCTTCTCTATTATCTCTTGGTTTTCATCTCGGCTCATATTACTTTTCCTCGCTTTCATAAAATCTACGATTCCAGAATCCAGCCGCTTCCTGCATAGCGCAAGTATCAACATCTGCTTGAAATATCGGTGATTGCAGACCACAGTCCGTACATACGATGTATGTGTACGGTAATTTGCTATCTTCATCGAACATGAATTCTGCCTCACATCCGCATAGCGGGCAGCATTTCAAAGGAAACTTCTCTTTTTCCATTTAAGTATCCTCGCTTTTCTCATAATTTTTGCAATAGAACATATCTTCTGCAATATCAAGCCCTTTCTGCAAGCCCTCGTAGTATTTCTGTATTTTTTCTTGTTCCTTGACTCGTTCTGCTTGATACCGCTTTCTTGCCTCAGCTATATGGTCAAGTGCTTTTTTGGTATCAATATTTTCCGTTTTATACAAGCTCACGGCTCCCACTTCCTTCCCAGATACTCTATCTTCACAATATCTCCGCCGTCGCCGTGAAGGCCGCCGAAGCACTCGATATTGCAGAAATTTCCGGCCTGTAATGCCTTGCTGTTGATATGCTCCGCGTCGTAGATGAACTCCAGCACACAGGTCACGTCGTATCCGTCGGCGTGTTTTGTCGGGTGCCCGAAGAAGTTCGGATCCGTGCCGTCGTCCTTATACTCAGCAAGCATCACATAGAGTTCAGTTCCGCATCTGAGAGTTACCCTGAATGTATCTCCGATCGTGCGCCCATAAGCTGAGCCCATAGCGGCAAGGAAGTATATGTGATCTCCGTCGAAGTAACAGCGGATACCGTACTTTCCCGTGAATGCCTGAAGCTGTAGCGCCCATTGTTCGGATTTCTTGTCTGTGATCGCGGTGTATGGCATACCTGATATAACATTTGTCCGACCTTCCGGAAGTCGTTCCTTTAAATTTTCTGCATTCGCCTGCAAAATTTCATCCGCTGCGATCTCCGACTCTTCCTGCTGCGATTTCGCAGCGCCCGTCTCCCGGAGTGCTTTTACTTCATCGGCAAGGCGGTCTTTGTCGACGTTCAGCTTCTCGATCTCCCGAACGAGCTCCCGCTTATCGGAAATCAGAACCTTGTTATCTTCCTCAAGGCGGTCTATACATTCTCCCTGATCTGCAAAGCAGCGGGAAAGGTCTCTATACCAACAAGTGGTAATGAATGCCATTATGTTTGCCGCAAGAAGCAGCACCGCGAGTATTATTTCTGCTATAACCATTCTCTTCATTCAGTCTCCCTTCCTCGGTATCCTGTAAAAATATCGTACATCTTCGCGCAAAGAGGACATTTGTGATCCTTCTGAGCTTCTCGTGCTATGATTTCAAGCTCAAGCGTCCTTTTGGTCGTTTGCTTATATATCCGCTCCTGCAATTCAAGTTCCCGGTGTTTTTCCATAGCGCGGGCTTTCTCGACTTTGGCGTTTGCTTCCGAGATAATGCCCTCGCGGTATTCGCCGTAGATCGCGATCAATATGTGGTACAGCATCATATCACACAGCCCCGCGTCATCGGGGAGCGGCATTCTCTTCCTTGCAAGAGCATCTACTTCCTTGCTTGTCATATCGCACCTACCAATTCCAGCGCGTCATCGACGCTTCGGACTATCCCTGCGGCGCATCCGTAGCGGTCACGCATAACCGCGAGGAATTTCTCCTGCTCCGGTCTTACGGTTCCCGTCGGTGTCTTGACTTCGAGGAAATATGCCTTTCCGCTCTTGTATGCGACAAGATCGCTGTGACCTTTCGGAAGCCCGGTATCGAACCACCGCCCGTCCTGCATCTTTACCTTGCCGACGTTAGCGCGGAAGACGCAGAAACCGTGTTTTGAAAGTTCTTCGCGGATAAGCGACTGTATATCGTGTTCATTCATCTTCGTTTACCTCTGAGCATTCCCATAGCGACCGCCGTGTGATATGCCCAGCCTTTCTTGTAGTGTTTCAGATCTGCGAATATATACAGCTCGTGAACGCTCTTGCATTGGTTCGGAGAGATGTATTTCATCACCTTTTCCTTGAGCGCAGTTTCCGCAGGATCTGTTATCTTCATCAGAGCCGTGTCCCGTTTTTCTTCCGGTCTCTCCTGCTCCTGAACCTTGTAGATATGTCCGCAGTTCGGACAAACAGCCGCCGGTTCGTGAGCGAAGAAGCATTCCGGGCATTGCCTGATAGATACCTCGTTTTTCTTCGCTCGCTGCGGCTTCGGTTCAAGCGTCCATTCTCTGTCCCGATCCGGTAGCCCGTGCCGGTGAACATTCCCGACATGGTCTATGATGATCGCCGTTTTCCCTTCCTGATACCTCATACAGCGCATAGACTGCTGAACGTAGAGTGTCAGGCTCTTTGTTGGTCGGAGCAGTATCGAGGTATTGCAATCGGGAACATCGAATCCCTCGGATATGAGATCGACATTGCAGAGTATCTGTATTGCTCCCGAACGGAATGCGTTTATCATCTCCGCCCGTTCTCCCTTCGGAGTAGTGCCGTCGATGTGAGCGGCACTTATTCCCGCTTCTCTGAAAGCCTCCGCCATTTCCTTTGAGTGCTTTATCGTCGCACAGTAGCAGATAGCTTTCTTTCCCTCTGATAACTGCTTGTAGTATCCGATAACGTCACCGTAGATGTGAGGTTTCGCAAGTGCTGTCTCGATGTCTTCCGGAGCATAATCACCGTTTCGCGACTTGATACCCGACAGATCGGCGACCGGCGGAGCATAGTACTCATACGGAGAAAGACATTTCCGGGCTATAAGTTCCTTCGCGGAGATACCGATAAGCAAGCAGTCGTTGATCTCTCCGAGACCGCCCCCGTTAAGTCTTACCGGTGTTGCCGTAACTCCTACACAATGACTGTCGAAGTATTCATATATCCGCTTGTAGCTTGATGCCAGACAGTGATGATTTTCGTCTGTGATGATAAGCGCGGGTTTCTCGATCTTCTTCAGCCGCCGTGTTATCGTCTGCACCATGCCAACCGTGCAGAGCTGCATATCGGTGCCGTATGCCCGGAACGTGTTCTCTATCTGCTCACATAGTTCCTGACGATGTACAAGGAACAGGACACGCTTTCCGTTATCCGTTGTTCGTTTCGCCATATCTGCGGTTATGATAGATTTACCGCCGCCGCAGGGAAGAACGATGCACGGACGCTTGTACCCTTGCCGCCATGCGTCATGGACACGGGAAACAAGGTCAAGCTGGTAATCCCTGAGTTGCATTTTATCCTTTCCGCGTTACACCTGTTACACCGTGTTACACTTTGGTGTAACAGCGCAAACGCTTTGTTAATGCGGCTTTGCGGATTTTGTTACACCGTTACACCATTTTTGCAAGTTCTCTATAAGGCGATTTTTATTTTTTGTGTTTCAAAAAAATATTTTTTCTCGCGTGTATATGTGTCTGTTTTTGGTGTAACGGTGTAACAGTGTAACAGATGCCCTTAAACCCGCATTGTTAAGCCATTCTTTTGTTACACCAACTGTTACACCGGTGTAACACTCTAAAAATCAATATCTTCATAGGTATCGTGATCACGGTCATCTTCGCCCATAATACACATGGCGACACATTGTGTCACAGGCATACCCGGAAACATCCGTCGGTTCACGCAGTAGCCTTTAGCGTCGCCGCGTGTTTTTATCAGGTTCTTGTGCCGCAGATACGCAAGCAGAGCCTTCGGATTGATGCCCGCTTCACCGCAGGCACGGTCAAATACAGAGCGTATAATATAAACGACTGCATTGCTTCCCGTTTCCTCAATCTCTCCGTAGCATTCGCCGTTTTCGACTGCTCCGAACCTGTTGTGGTTCGCTGCGACCCAGCCGCACATATACTCATACCCGCGTATCTCCGAAGAGACCGCTTCGGCGCTTTTCAAGAACTCGGACATATCTTTTGCCGTCAGAGGGGCTCCCTCAAAGAACCATTCGGTTATGAGCTCGTCGGCGGTCAGGATCACAGCCGCTGCCATAGCCTGTTTCTCCGTTGCCTTGTCGTCGATGCACGCAGCGCGGTGTTTTTCGTAGATTTCCGCCGCTTTTTCCATGTTTTCATCCTGATTCAGACGATAAATGAACATTTTTCCGCCGAAACCGTAGTTTTTTGTGAAGAAATTGGCGGTGTACGGTCCGTTTTCGATGATCTTCGTATCAGCGGCACACGCTACCTCGATCACGCGGTTCATAGCTCCCGCGCCGTCCTGCTCTCCGACTATCGGTGTCTCTCCGGACGTGATAAAACAGTTATTCCATATCGGAACTTCTGCCAAGCCGAGATTTACCGTTCCTCTGGTTTTTCCGACACCTTCCGCAAGCTCATATATCTTGAACTTCGGCGTGCCGTTCTTGCCCTTTTCAAGGAGCTGTGTTTCGTCGAGCAGCATCGGGATACTGCGAAGAAAATTCGCCTTGAATTCAAAGCCCGAATCCGAACCCTTGACCGTTGCAAATATTCCGTTGCCTTTTACCGGATCGCCCCACACGGAAGCCGCCGCCATTTGTGCGACCGTCTTTCCGGTACCACTTCCGCCCCACAAATGAACGATGAACGGAAGAGCGTGCAGCGGCTCAATCAGACTGCTTGCAAAAGAAGCGGCAATGACGATCCTCGCTGTCAGGTTATATTCTCGGCACTTGCTTATTTCGTCCACCCATTCATCAAAACTGCCTTTTGAGCGGATAGACTGAAATATTTTCGTGTACCGCGCGTCTCCGTCGAATTCCACACCCTCTATGTATGGCACAAAGCCTTCCGTACACCAGCCGAGATGACTGATAGACGGCACAAGAGGTATATCATCGTAATTTTCGTTGATGATCTCATTGAAGTAACTGACAAGGTTCCGCGAGGTCTCCGAAGTCACGGAAACACCGTCGCTCGCAAGTGATACGATCTTGTTTGCGTTGCATAAGATCTCGGAATCCACGATCTTCGTCTTTTTCTTCCTCGACTGACCGCGCCGGTACTCGATCTTGTACTTTTCCTTTGAAGTCTCGATGTCCTCAAAGCGCTGTATAGGGTATATCGGGTGAAAACAGGCAAGCTCACGGTTTCCGTTGTTCCCCATGCGCCAGATGCCCGTTTCGTCCGCGTTCCATTGCTTGAGCTTCAATTCAAATTCCTGCCCTTGGAAGTCGGACACCTTATAGTCCGTAGCGTCCTCAAAAGGCGCTTTCAGAGACTTCCGGTACCCGGCAAGCGTTTTCTTGAACGCCTTGAAACCGAGTTTCTTTGCGTATGCTTCAAGCTTATTTTCCGCTATCTGCTTTTTGAAAGGATCCTCGATCTTTTCAAGCTCTTCGTATGGGGCAATATCGTTGAAATCTTCAAGCTTGTAATTGAATTCCATCATCTGTACGGGTTTTCATAGAGCCAGTCATCAAGGATGTTCAGCTTTATCCGTTCGTTTTCGGTAAGCGGCTGTGTTTTCTGCTTTATCCACAGCTCCCGGAACATAACAGCATAGCTGTTGTACTTTTCCCTGTATTCCTGCAGCTCCCTCTCCCGCTGCCTCCTCTCTGCGTTTATTTGCCTGAGCCGTTCGGGATCCGTGCCGTTCTGCGACCTTCCTACACCGATATTAAGGTTAAAATCGGTATTCAGCCGCATGAGCGCGGCTTTAAAGTTAAGACCGTAGAGCAATTTCACGAAGTTTATCAAATCTCCGCCGGCTCCGCATCCGAAGCAGTAAAACGATGATTCATAGATCTTGCATGAGGCGGTTTTCTCGGCGTGGAACGGGCAGGAAATAAACCCTGCCCTGTCCGGCTCAAAACCGTAATGCCTCACCGCCACGCTCATAGGAACGAGCTGCTTTACTTCCTCGGATAATTCTCTCGGTGTCATCAGAGGGAGACGACTACATTGCCGCTGTCAATAAGCTCTTTCAGTTCCTTTTCAAGATAAGCGGCAATCGAACGCCGCGCCTCGATCTTCCACATACCGCCGTCCGCTTCGATGATACCGACTTCCAGCGTTTCGCGAGAACGAACACGAATAAGGAACGCGCTCTCCGGCTGCTCTACCTCAAGGAATGTGCGATAAGGTCTCAGATTTACGATAGGCTTGACCGGCTCACGGGCAGCAAGCGCGATGCCCTTCTTGACCTGTACGGTCTGTGTCATTCCATTATCGTCGGACTGTACGCTGTTTTCATCGCTTACACGGGAAAGAAAGTCTAACAGGTACTCCGTTCCCTCGTTCTGGATAAACTGTGAGCGGAGAATTATCATCGCTTCCTCGTGCTCAAACCAGTTTGTGCCTATCCACTTTCTCGGGAACTCGTAAGATGAGTGATAGAGGTAAGCGCGGCGGTTATACCCGTCAACACATGTAGATACGGATACACTTGTAGGTGACGTGACATTGATATACAGTACATCGGGAGTTTCACACGCCATTGTAATATTGGCGTGCTCCTTGCGGATTATTTTTACCAGTCCGTCAAGGCTTAAAAATTCATAGGTCTTGGGCAGAGGAGTAAAATCGGGGTGTATTTCCCTGCAAGTGCATCCGTCGAACAGATAATTATGACCGTCTATTTCCCTGAACTGTACCGCATTGTTTGTAAGTTCTTCAACTTTCTCGATTGCGTCCTTGATAATTGATACTTCATTCATGGTATGTACCTCCGTTAAGCAAGTTTAATAAGTTTGAGCTGTGCAGGTTCTTCCTGCTCCGAACCGTCCGCGTATCTCTGACCGGGTATCTGCGGTGTCATTTCCACGGCTCCGATAGAACCGTCAAGGTCTTTGCCCATATACAGTGCTGTCATGATAGGTGTTGTGGGTGCAAGCTTTGATGTTGCCGAAGCCGAGACCGATATAGTCTCGCGCTTGTCGTCCGGGGTGAGCTTGATCTTCACGGTAAGCTCGCGGGGAGCTGTTGCCTTGGTACTCTCATCGCGGATGTTCTCGACGATCTTTGTAATCTCGTAGTCGATGCGCTCCTCGATAGCGCCTTTTGCCATTGCAATAATAGATTTTTCGTTTCTGTTCATGGTATATTCCTTTCTTTAGAACGGGTAGTCATCGTCAATGCCTTCCGGAGCATTGACCTTAGCATTTGCATCGGGCGAAGCCGGAGTCCACCCGCCTCCGGTACCAGAAGACTGCGGCGGCGGTGTTGGAGCTGAATTACTGCTCCCGCTTCCTTCCGTTTTCTTGTCACCCGTGAATGTCGCACGGTCAACAATGATCTCGGTGACATATCTTTTTACGCCGTTCTTATCGTCATAGCTTCTGTTCTGAAGCTCTCCCTCGATAAGTATCGGTCTGCCTTTCGACCAGTATCTTGATATGAAATCCGCTTCGTTACGCCACGCGACGCAGTTGAAAAAATCGGACTTCTTTTCTTCGCCTTTGGTCTGGTACCGACGATCACAAGCGATACTAAACTGAAGAACGGAAACGCCGTTCGGTGTGGTCTTCAGTTCCAGATCCTGTGTGATCCTGCCGAGCATGATGACTTTATTATACATCCTTCTTTACCTCAGTGTTTCCGAGCGCCTCGTTGAGCACTGCCGCCTTTTCGCCGTCTGCCGAATAATCGAACCAGTCTGAAATACCGGACGCTCCGTCTTTGAGGGAATTCAGTATTCCTTTATACTCAACGAGTTCATCCGGAGTGATATTTTCTACCGAATGTCCGAGGCGTTTTTCAATAAGTGCCTGCTTGACACCAACCTTGGAGAAAGCCATTATCATATTTCTTGCGCGATCTATAAGCGGTATATCATTCTTTCCCGCCAGTGTGCGCTTACACTCCGCAACAGCGTTGCTTACAAGGTCGGGCGGCAGTATTGCAAGAATCCTCGCGCGAAGTCTGCGACCGCCGTTATTTGCGTTGTTCTCGTATATATCCCTTTGAGCTGTCAGCTTCTGAGCGCCGTTCTTTGTATCGCGTATATGCTTTACACTGAAATTCTGACTGCTGCGAGTATTCGTTTCAAGGTCCCACGCATACGCCATCATCTCACTTTCGCCGTCCTTCTGCGAAAGTTCCTTAATGCCGAAATCAATGTTCCCCCAGCATCTCGCAAGCTCTTCCGCAAGTCTGATAGACGGTCCCGATATTGTTTCTCTGCCGCGAGCGTATGAATATGTAGCTTTTTCGGCAAAATCGGCACGCTGACAAGCTATCATTGCTTTCGCAAAAGCCTGTGTTTCATCTCTCGGGAATTGCTTCGCGAGAAGCATCATTCCCTGTACTTCGGTCATTGCGCGGGTCTGTTCAACCCTGACGGTTCCCGCATTCATGCTCACAGGCGACTGAAACGTCGGTGATGTTGCCTGTCCTGCTACTTCAAAAGGGTTTTCATTTTCTGTCATTACTCATTTTCCTTTCTTTTAATCACCCACGCTGGGAGATCAATTGTCATTGCTTCGTTGTTTTCACCGCCGTAACCGTACCAGTTGCCGCTTTCGGAGCAAGCAACATAAGTATCGAGATCAGTAGCAGCTTCGCTCATTCCTATGTCAACGGTCACATCGTTCACTATGTATATCGCTGTTGCATAAGGAGCTTCTTTTTCAACTGCCACGAAGATAAACCCCGCGGGCTTTATTCCTGTTGCGGCTTCATAGCCTTTGAGATACCATGCAGCCTGAACATGATAGCGATAATTGAACAGCGATCTTGCAAACCCTTCGCGGCTTGCGTCATTGGTCGTTTTAAGGTCGATTATATAACCCATATTGACCTTATCAGGTCTGCACTTGCACTTTACCCCAGTGCGTTCATCGTTCCAGTAATACGAAGTCTCAGTGTCGCCACCCGTGAGAAGCTGCTTTGCTTTCGGATTTGTCATAACAGCGTCGCGTATTCTGCAGCCTTCTTCATAATCAGCGAGAGATACGACCTTGCGATCTCCGACAGTAGCCATAAAATCATCAAAAGCCTGTTTTCCCGCTTTTGTACGTTTGTCACCCTCGGGAGCCACTGCGAACTCTTTCTCGAATTCATCGAATTCAAGGATAAGCTTATGCACCATAGATCCAAAAAGTAGCGCCGGCGTTTCGTGTTCGTCGGGGTTGTCCTTACGGTAGCGGTACTTTGCCGGACAGATATGAAGCAGATCGAGGTCGGACTTCGAAACGCCTTCGCCGCTGTGATATTCCTTGTTCGTGTTCTTAAATATCGTTTCCATCGTTTATGTTCTCCTTCTTTACAAAAGTGGTCTTATAGAACCTCGTGCCGTTCAGGTAGAAGAATATAGTCCTGTGAATCTGCGTATCGTCATACCTATAATCTTCGTCTTTTGTCTGAATCTCGTCTTCGCAGCCGAGAATTTTCGCAAGATAGCCGATACCGCCTTCGACCTCGATGCCGTCCTTTGTACAGCCGGCTGTTATTTTTATCCCGTTGATCTCCAACGGCTCGACAAGAGCCAGCGCCGCATTAGCGCGTACTTCTGCCTGTTCTCTTATAAATTCGGGTATTGTCATTGTGATTTTCCTTTCTTATGCTGTAGCTTGTTCTTCTCCGCACATCTCCGGAAGATTCGCCTTTACCAGCGCACACGGTACAGGCGGCGTGACCGCATTCCCGCAGCGTGCGACTTGTTTTGATTTCGGATACGGATTTCCTTCGTCATCTACGTCGATTATGTAACCTTCGGGAAATCCCTGCGCCCGGAACAATTCTCTCGGCGTGAGCATCCTCATCCGGATATCTGTGATGATGTAGTCTTCGCCGTGGATCGTAACGAGCCCGAAGCGTTCCTTTGTGGTTATCGTATCAAGTGGCTCGTTGACCGATTTCGCTATTCCTGTCGAGAAATACTTCACAAGGAATGCTTGTACCTCTGCATGATGAGCACCACTGCACGATACTGTCCCGAGCGGTTCATCTATCCTCTGTCCGTCCATGTGGTTTCGCATCGTGAGGATGTGTGCGGTGACAAGCTCGTTATGATCGTGAGCCGTTATCGTGTCGAGCGGTTTGTCAGCGGCACTTCCCGCGCCCTTGTACCCGCCGCCGTAGTTCTTCATGATGTGAGCCACCGACAGCGCGTAACGCGGGGAAGTATCTACGGTCATCAACGGCTCTGTGAGTTCCTGACCGCGGACTTCGTTTTCAGACTGCTCCGCGTGATACTGTATGATAGTCGGTGCAACAACTCCATAGCCATTCTTGGCTGTCACCGTGTTCAGCGGCTCGTTTATGCTTTGACCTCGGAAACCGTCGCCGCCGTGATTAACAGTAACTATGAACGGCTCGGGATTGTCTATAACGAACTTCTTGATACCCCGCGCTATGCGCTTCAAGGTATTTTCCGCGAGAGGCTTATCACGCTCGAAGATACTCTTTGCAGGAACATTCCAGTCAATAATGTCTGCGGCTGTCCGGTACGGTATAAGACCTTTTCCATGTGTAGGTTCCGGAAATACTATCAGCTCATCGTCACAGCGTGCGATCATGTAGAACCGTGTTCGCGTTGTCGGTGCTCCATAATCACACGATCTGAGGATCCTGTACTGCACATCATATCCGAGCCCGTCCGAAATCGTTCTTGCCTGTTTTGAATTCGGAGATATGTTCAGCGCCTCGCACATTTCAAGGAATGCGGGGCTGTTCCTCGGATAGCCTGGCTTCCCGAGCATGGAACAAAACGCGTCGAAGGTCTCCCCTGCCCTATCCTTTATCGGTTTGCCGTCGGGTCCGAGAGGTCCCCAAGTCTGAATTTCTGAGACGTTTTCGAGCATTATCACTCTCGGCCTGACTTCATACGCCCACCGGAGAGTGACCCATGCAAGCCCGCGAATGTTCTTGTCAACAGGTTTTCCGCCTTTTGCCCTCGAAAAGTGCGTACAGTCGGGAGAAAACCATGCAAGTCCTACCGGCTGACCGGCACAGGCTTCCTTCGGGTCAACATCCCAGACGCTCTCACAATAATGTTTTGTCTTAGGGTGATTTGCCTTGTGCATCCTGATCGCGTCGGGATCGTGGTTGATCGCTATGTCAACGCTGCGACCAATAGCCATTTCAATACCCGTGGAAGCTCCACCGCCGCCGGCAAAGTTATCGACGACAAGCTCCCTATTGACAAACCGCGGAATTTCTGTTATACTGTTTTTGTGAATATTTTTATATCTGTCCTGCGGTTCTGCCGTGGGGCTTCTTTTTGTCTTACCCCTCATCATTTTCTACCGCCTTCGCCGCGTCCATAAGCCTCGCCTCAGCGTCTCTCCTGATCTCGATCTGATTCTTGAGAACACCTGCAAGCTTGAAGAGAGCCTTTTCACGGGGCTTTTCTCTGTCGTCGCCCTCTGCTACGATCGTAAGCGACGCGCTCGCGAGCTTTGCGACCTCTTTGTAGCAGATGCCGAGCTCTTCCAGACCGAAAGAGAGAAACGGGGTTTCGTCTTTGATTGTGTTGTTAACAATATTCATGGTAAATTCCTTTCGTTTTGCTCCTCATCGGGAGTTATTTCCGTTAAATCTCCGAACAGGACGCATCCTGCCATTATTGCGAGACACATAACTCCGAGAACAAAGCTCGGTGTCAGGTCTCTTTGTTCTGCCAGCGCTGGAACGATATAGACCAGGACGAACAGTGCCGCTCCGACTATCCCTGCCGCTATGTACTGTCTGCGTGTCATGTGCTATCACCTGCGCCTTTCCTATATTCTTCGGCAAGTACCGCCGCGAGCCGGTCAAGAAACGTCTCGACAACATCATCGGGCAGTCTTCTCACGTTCTGCTTCGGCGGTACCGGCTTACCCTTCCGCATGGCTTCATACCGTTCGCGTGCGTTGCCTATCGTAGTTTTTATAACTACGGGTCTGTCACGTTGCCGAAAGTAAACCGCTCTGGTCTGCATACTCCTCGCTCCTTTCTTCGATCATCATGTCTCGAAGGTCACTCTCGATCTCCGCTGCGTGTTTTCCCGCATCGGGAGAGCAGACCCATATTACCGTTGCAATGTCGTGTATCGGCATTTGCCGGTCGAGCATATCAAACATACGCTCGTACTGGTCGTTGGTGCCGCCGGTGAAGAGCTCGTTCGCTGTGCAGTACCGGCGGACTGCTTCTCTTGACGGATTTTTCATCGGGATCACCTTCTCTTTCTTTTGCTGTGTCCACGTACTGCGAAACCCTTGAAGCCTTTGTGCCTGCGCCAGTACCGGTGCTGTACCATTGCTGCATACACGGACATAGGTGTTTCTGTCTTTTCCGGCATTCTGAACGCCTCTAAGTATTCTGGAACTGTCATTTTGTTGTCCTCCTTATGTAGTGCGGTTTCAGTAATCAAGTTTTCTTTACCGCCTCGGTAAAAAAATAAACATCAATCTCGGAACGTGGAATACCTAAAATATCACACATTTTTGAGATTTCATTGCGGGAAAAATCGCTTTTCTCATTGAGCTTATCCGATAAAGCTGCATGGGAAAGTCCCATTCTTTGAGCTAAGACAGCCTGCGTCCCACAATGCTCTTTTATTTTACCACGAAGTTTACTATAATCAAACGACACTCGTCATCACCTCCTCGTCAAGTTTTCTTGACGTATTTATATTATCACTTTTTTAATCAGATGTCAATAGCTTTTTCAAGATTTCTTTACTTTTTTTCAAAAAAACTTGACATTTTCAAAAATTATACTATAATAGAAAGTGAAAGGGGGGACGAAATAATGAATGAAGTATTTATTAAGCGCCTGCAAACATCAATGGATCAAAGCAAAATAAACCAATCCGAGCTCTCTGAACTTTCCGGAATAAGCAAGCAGCGTATAAGCGGTTATCTCAAAGGTGAATATGAACCTAAATCAAAACCCATATATGCACTCGCAAAAGCACTCGGGGTAAGCGCATCATGGCTTATGGGACTTAATGAGGGTGTCCCCTCCACCCCACCCGCCTCTTTTACGGACGAAGAGTATCAACATAGGCACGAGAAAGCAGTAAAGAAATTCGGCGTATATTATCCTCAAGCCGAACGAGATAAAATATCTAAAGTAATGACGGCTATTCTTGCAACAAATCCCGGTTTAAAAGCACAGATCGAGTGTCAGACTGAAATATTGAAGTGTTGCTTCTCCGAGAGTTTAGAACAGAATAATTTTGATTTAAGACATTGTAGTTTTAAGGATTATGTCGCTATGGTGCTGGATCAGCATGTATCTGCTATTCCTATGAGCGATGAGTGCATATATGAAATGGCTGAAATATATGGCAGACTTCCCGGTATGTCCGAAGGAATTATCTATGATATACCTCCGGAAACGCGTGAAGAAAGAAGGCTGAGACATATTATGGAATCGGTTCAAAAACTTAATGAAGAAGGTCAGTTAAAAGTGCATGACTTTGTTAATTACCTTGCGGATAAAGGAGAATATAATAAGCCTGATACCGATGACTAAAGGACATAAAATAACCGCCCCAAAGGGCGGAGAAAGGAGAGAAAAACTATGGAGAACGAGGAAATAAAGGCTCTTGTAGCCAAGATTGCCGACATCGAGGAGAAGAACCAGAAGCTTATGAAGTCCATAAGCTCAAGCACCGCAATTTTAGCGGCACTGGTAATCATTCAGATCATCATGTCCGTAGTGATGATGTTAAAGTAACAAAAAAACCGCCCGTGAGGGCGGCGGAAGGGGAATATATGAAATTAGATTTAGATGTAATAAGGGACATACTTTTATTCCTTGAAGATGAAATAACCGTAGATAATAACGGAACGGTCTACGGTGCATCAGTAGACGATATCGCAAATCACTTTCAAGGAAAATACGAAAAAGGACAAATAATATATACTTGCCGTCGCTTAGAAGAAGGCGAATATATAACAGGACGTTTTGACTATGCAAGCGGAAAGCTGTATTACAGTTTCATATCGGCTATCACATATCAAGGACATGAGTTCCTAAATCTTATCCGTGATGAAACGACATGGGGAAAAACCAAGAAAGCAGCGGGTAAGATAGGATCGTTTGCAATATCGGTTATTACCGACATTGCAAAGCAAATTATAACCGGAGCTATAACAGCATTTATCTCTGGAGCGCCTCAATAATTCTATCAGCACCAGATATTTTCATATTGTCCAGAAGCTGCTTGGCGTAATCAAGAGCGATCTCGGCAGCCGCATAGGTTGTGTGCTCCGCTTCGATTATCTCAAGAAATTTCAGCGCGATTCTCGCGGTTTCATCTGTAGGAATAGCTTCCATGTTGACATAAGACATCATGGAAGGCGACGATGTGTATCCAACTACCGGGGCGATTTTAGCGTTAACCGTGTTCATAGAACTTCCTTTCCCGTATATCCGATGCTTACACCCTTATTATAAACGATTTTCAACGTAAAGTCAAGAAAAAGCCCCTCATTGCTGGAACAATGAAGGACTTAATGAGATGTGGTATAATACCAACACCCTAAGACGGTTATATTATACCACATCTCCTTGAAAATGTCAATAATTCACCGAAAATCAGCATTTTAGGCTCGATTTTTGCGAAAAAATCTCAAAAACAGCATTTAAAAGGAGATATTCTTATGACAAACGAGAAAAAAGCTGTTATATACGCACGTTATTCCTGCGACAAGCAGTCCGAGCAGTCAATAGAAGGTCAGATCAGAGTTATCCGGGACTTCGCAGCGCGTGAGGGCTACACAATCATAGGCGAATACATCGACCGCGCAAAGTCCGCAAAGACCGCAAACCGTCCGCAGTTCCTTCAGATGATCTCCGACAGTGCAAAGCACCTGTTCCAGTACGTCATCGTGTATAAGCTCGACCGTTTCAGCCGTAACCGCTACGACAGCGCTTTCTACAAGATGAAGCTAAGGCAGAACGGTGTGCAGGTAATCTCTGCAACCGAGAACCTTACTGATGCGCCGGAGAGCATCATCACCGAGGCGATACTTGAAGCTATGGCGGAGTTTTACAGCGCCGAGCTCGGACAGAAAACCAAGCGCGGTATGCGGGAATCGGCTCTCAAATGTCAGTCCGTCGGAGCTCCCCCGCCTCTCGGCTACAAATGGGGAGAGGATAAGAAGCTACACATCGATGATGCAACAGCGGAGATACCGCGCATTGTATTCCGTATGTACGCCGACGGCAAGGGAAAGAAAGAGATCGCGGACTACCTCAACGAGCGAGGATACCGTACCCGTTCCGGACGTAAGTTCACGCTCACAACATTTCAGTCCATGCTTACGAACAAGAAGTACATCGGCGTATATACCTATGAGGATATCGTCATTGAAGGAGGCTGTCCGGCATTGATAGACCGCGATACATTTGACAAGGTTCAGAAGCTCGTAGAGCATACAAAAAGAGCCCCTGCACGCGCAAGGGCTAAAGTCGAGTATTATCTATCCGGTAAGCTGTTCTGCGGCGTATGCGGCGAACAGATGATAGCTGTAGGCGGCACATCGACCAACGGTGAACAGCATCACTACTACAAATGCAAATCTCACAAGCTCGAATGCGGGAAGTGCGGAAAGAAGCCGGAGCGCAAGAGCTTCATAGAATGGTTCGTCTCCGATCAGGTGCTTGACCTGCTGAACATGGAAGCGAACAAGGAGAAGCTCGCAGATAAGGTCATAGCAGCTTATACAGCGTCAATGGGAGTTGACCGCATATCAGAGCTCGAAAAGAAGATTGAGGCTATAAAGCGCAAGCAGAGCGGCATTGTGGATATGCTTCTGGAACACAAGACGCAAGCGCTTCTTGACAAACTCGACAACCTTGAATTGCAGAAATCAGAGCTCGAAGAAGAACTTTACTCGGCGAAGCTCACTTCCGCGCATATTCCGAGCCGTGAAGAGATCGTGCGCTGGTTCGAGAAGCTCCGTGCCGCCGAGGGTACATCCGACAGCCTTATGCGTCAGGTGCTCAACACTTTCGTGAAAAAGGTCTTCCTCTGGGATGACAAGGTGCTTATCGTGCTTTCGCTGTACAATACTTCCGAGACCGTAGAATTCGAGGATATCCGCGAGTGGGAAAAACTCGCAGAGGAAAACCCCGAAATAACATACGAACCGCTCCCGGATAGCAATGGGAACGGTTCGTTTATGAATATGAATGGCTCCTGTTACTGGACTTGAATTGATTTTTTAGCATTTTGCATCTTTTGGCAAACTCAAGAAAAGTGCGGTATAATGCGGTTTCACAGCACCGTACATTCAGTAACTTTCGGTCACTTGAAGCATACATTTGTATGTTGATTATCAAACTAATCAAAATCTACTGAATTATACAGGAGAATACCGCAATGACTAACATAATCCAAAAACTCTACTACGGCGAGTTATGTCCGTGTGAGAAACCGGCTCCGAGCACAGAGCGATACATAAAGACCAAAAAGACGATTTGCTCCGCCGAGCAGCAGCTTCTTGAAAGATTTCCGGAATGTAAGGAACTGCTCGATGAATACACAGATGTGCTGCACATTGAGTCGCAGCTTGAATGTGAAGCGGATTTCATCCGCGGCTTCCGTCTCGGAGCAGCCCTGATGCTCGATATTCTTGAAATACAGAATCAATAATAACAGAACCGGCTTCCGGCAAGGGAGCCGGTTTTCTTATGCTGCCGAGTATTTAACATCTGCAATCTCTATACTCTCATTTATATTCTATCATAATTTGCTGAAATTTGCAATATTAAATTATGTTGATAAATGTATTACAATACAAAATACGGTTTATAAACAAACTGGGGTCTCCGGATAGTCCGGAGACCCATAACTGTCATTTGCGCTTGTTCATCCATGATGTGAAGTATTCTTCCGTTCGTCCGTCAAGAACCGTCATCAGCCGGATTATGTTTTCCTCTGTGGTCCTGAATTCTTCACGTACCCATTTTTGTATAACGGAGATCATTCCCTGGGCGCGATAATAGATCATATACCCGATCTCCTCGGTCTGAACGGCATCTTCGTTGACCTCAAGATAGAGCTGCAGAAGCAGTCCTTCGAGTATATCCTCCAGTCTGAAACGCATCTTATTGGTACTGTGCGGACTGAATATCATTCTGAATGCAGATCTGTTTTCGCTTACATAGCCTATAAGACGGGTAAAAAAATCTTTGTAGGACAGAGTGTCAAGCTCAAGCACCAGACTTGCTATTTCCAGCATCGTGCTCTCTTCAAACTTGTCGTGAAGATCATATATGTCAAGATAGTGGTTGTAAAAAGTGACACGGCTGACATCCGCCTTGTCGATAAGCTCCTTCACCGTGATCTTCTCAAGTTCCTTTTCCGACAGAAGCTCGGCAAAAGCGTCGAATATGGCTTTCCGGGTCTTTCGTGTACGTCGGTCGGCTGTTTTTTCACCCATGTATCTCACCTCTTATGATAATATCTGTACAGCATATCCCGAAGTGCCCGCAATCCGAACGGGTGCTTTTTATATCAGATATCTGGTAAGCCCTGTAAGATCAAATACGGAACGGACAGAGGGCTGAACGTTTTTTATCGACATACTCTGATGTTCGCTCATCTTCATACGAAGTGTAACCAGCACCCGAAGTCCTGCCGAGGATATATATTCGAGCTTTTCCAGATCGACTATCAGCTTATCCATTCCGCTTATTTCACTGTTTATTCTTTCCTCTGCCGATTCCGCTGTATTTCTGTCCAGTTTGCCCTCAAGCCGAACCGTGAGAGTTGTTCCCTTTTTTGAGGTGTTTATATTAAGCATACCTTTATTCCTCTGTGATGTTCTTTGCGGCACGGCTGCGGTACCGGAAGCAGACCATGCCTATGTCATCGTATTGCTCGGTTCCCTCGGAAAAGCTGTTGATCCGCTCCATAATGCCGTCGATGACAGCTTTGGTATCGGCAAACGCGGTACCGTTCAGCTCTTTTATCAGCCTCTCCTCTCCGAAAAGCTCGTCGCCGACATTCCGGGCTTCGGTAACTCCGTCGGTATAAACAAATATCATATCACCGTCCGAGAGCTTCTCCGAACGTTTAATGAAGATTGCATCCCTGAACAGGGATACCGGTGTATCGTGCGGATATTTCAGGAACTCCCAGCTTTCGCCGTTCCGTTTTATTGCCGGATTTTCATGTCCGGCGTTTACTGCGGTGCATTCTCCCGTAACGAGGTCTATCACGGCAAGCCATACTGTCACGAACATGATCGCGCCGTTGTGCTCGCACAGCTGCCTGTTGACATTCTCCATTGCCTGTTCCGGAGATATTCCGTGTACCAGGTCACTGCGTATCAGCGACTTTGCCGTCATCATAAACATAGCGGCAGGCAGACCCTTGTCGGAAACATCGGCTATTACGAGACCTATTTTATCCTTACCTATCATAAAGCAGTCGCAGAAATCTCCGCCGACCTCTCTGGCAGGGCTTACCAGAACACTTACATCTACATCACTGCGCCCGGAAAACTCGGCACCGGGATCCGGAAGCTGGGAGAGCTGTATTCTGCGGCATACATCGAGTTCCGCCTTTGAGCGTTCTTTTTCGATCCCGGCACGGATCAGCTCAAGCCCGTGCTTTCTGTAAATCAGAACCACGCCGATAAATATTGCCAGAAGTAAAATTCCGGTCAAGAGACTTATCTGCAGAGCGCCTCTGTTGATCTCATTTGCTACCGATGACCAGTCTCGCTCCCATATTATCACAAACAGGTGATTCTCGTTGGAAGAGATCGGGAGCGTGAACCTAAGCATTTCAGTACCGCCCTTGTTTATGACAGTTGTCATTCTTCCCTCACCGGACATTATCTTCGGGTCATTTCTGAGATCTTCATACTTCTCCGTATTGGCGGGCAGAATATTTTCCGGCAGATGATAGACAGTATCGCTGCCTTCATCGCCAATGAAAAGAAGACGCGGACCTTCGGCTGTATATTTCACGCAGTACAGACTTTCAACATCAAAAGTCTTATATATAAGATCAAAGCCGCTTGCGAGCTTCATATAATTGCTGTGCAGATACGCAGTCCGCTCTCCGTAATCCATATTCATCAGCTCTTCCGGCGTGACGCTGGTCAGCATAAGCGAATCCCGCTTTGAGGAAAAATACCCGGCCTGTGTGTCATCAGGCATATTCATTTCAGTATCTTCCCACAGATCAACGAGAAGATCAATGGCATTGTATGCTGTAAAGCGGCTTTTGGCGTATTCCGCAACACCCTTCGCTTCCTTCGTTACCTCGCTGAGGTGGATCGAATAATACAGATTTCTGATGAAATAGGTATTCAAAGCGATCGTGAGCAGAAATACAATGCCTATTATGATATAGTTTTTCAGCAGAGAACGTTTTCTGTCTTTGTATTTTTCGGCGTTTGTGTTCATTTGGTTGTCCTCAGACACGGTTGATCGATAACAGATACATTTTATCATATAATAGCGGCTTTGTCAAGAATCTGATACCTATATTAATGCTCCCCGGCGCGGCATGGCATTTCAGACGGCGTTTACATATTTCTCTGTATGATTGACCTGCGTTTTGTAAAGAAATGAACATTTCTCTCCGGATATGTAAATTACTGTACTTTTTGAAGGGATATTGCAAATTGTAAAAGCCCCGGAACTGTGATATTATGTAATCACAGCAAAGGAAATAACCAAAGCTGAAAAACAAAAACAAAACAAAAGTCTTTAAGGAGGATAACACAATGAAAAACTTAACAGCAACCACCACAACAGAAAGAACAATAACAACAAACAATACAACAACAGCCACTAAGGAGGGCAAGACAATGAAAAACACAAAGAACATCAGAACCAGAGCAATCGCAGCAGCACTCGCAGTAATCACAGCAGTATCCGCTATGGCAGTATCCGCAAGCGCGGCAGAAATTCAGACATACCCGGGACGTGACGGTATCGAGATCGCAGTAGCGACAGAAGAGAATACATACGAGGTAATTCCTACAGGAATGAACCCTTATGTAGCACCCGTTCCCGCGGACGAGCTTACAGAAGGCAGCATACCCGCTTCTGAAGCACAGCCGGCAGCAGACATCGAACTTATCGACGAGATAAGCAAGAAGCTTGAAGTTGCAGAGGGCGAAGTTCCCGCAGATGAAGATGCCGACCTCATCCTTACAACAGCTCCCGTCAAGGCAGTAACAGACGCAGAAGCTACAGCAGCGTTACAGTCGGATTTCCAGCCAGGAGACGACGTTTATCAGCACACTGATAATGAAGGAGATTTTGAGGGCAACCTTACCGAGGAGCAGAAAGAAATTGCGAGAAAGATCATCAACGCTGTCGCAGACGGCACTCTCGATCTGCTTGCAGACGCTATCCCGGGTGGCAAGCTCTTCGGCGAACCCCTTAAGGCTATCCTCGGTGAAGTTATCAACAGCGACGCACAGGACCCCACACAGGCTGCTCTGAACAGACTTTCAGAGGATCAGAAGAAGTACTATGAAGACCTCAAGAAAAGAATAGGCAACCTCAATGCTGACCTTACCAAGTACACCAAGTTCATTGAGAAGACAGTCGTTTCCGAAAACGAGAAGGATTCCCTCGGTCAGATGTTCAGAAATATGAGCGCGAACCTTAACGATCTTTCAAGTGAAGTAAAGGGCATTATGACAAACCCCGATACCACTCCCGTTGAAAAGCTCGTACTTCTCGCAAATGTAAACAGAGGCAAGGACAACAAGAACTACCTCGCAGACACAAGACAGTGGGCGGATCAGATCAGCACAACTATCAGCCAGAATATCTGCAGCACCGGCGAGACAGCTATCGATATGAACCTTTACAACACACTTATCGCTCTTGCGGAAAAGAACTATATGTTCGCAGGCGAGGCTCACGAAGAGGCTATGAAGTCCGCACAGGCTCTCACAGAGCAGTATATGTACGCAAACACACTTGTTCTCCAGTGCCAGAACGCTTACAAGGCTCTTGAAGGCCTGACTTCCGAGCAGGTAGAGGATCTCAAACAGAATCCCGAAATATATAAGATGTACAAGAAGTGCATGGCATTTGAGGATCAGTCCTTCCAGACCGACAAGCAGAGTGAGTCTGTATCAAGAATACTCGGCTGCATGACAGGCTTCCGTGACTTCAACGACAAGAAAGCAGAAGGCAACAGATACATCAACAACGGCACACAGAAGGAAGCTATAGTCCTTGATTTCAATGTCAAGAACGTAAAGGTTCCCAACAGCGACTCTTTCAGAGCACAGAGCAAGAACCAGTACTTCAATGAAAAGGAAATGGGAGAGTTCGTTGACTATGTTCGTCAGAGCGGTATGTCCATAAAGGAATTCCTCGACAAGAACAATCAGACGATAACCGGAACCACCAATGGTAAACACTGCTATCTCGTAATTGACACAAAACTCACCAGTTCCATGAAAAAGAACGAAAAAGAAAGCGGTTTCTTCACTGGAACAGTAGATGATTACACACAGACTATCAAGGTAATCGACATTTACGACCCCGAGTGCAAGGTTGTTGATCTTACCGTAACGACCTACAAAAGAGTTCAGCACGCTTCGTACACCGATCCTTATGACATTAAGAGCTACAGCAACGACTTCATCTTCATCGGCGCTCACAAGGCAACAGATGCTGACAATATAAAGTGATCCGAGAGCGACCGCAAGAGCATAAAGGTCAAGTAAAAATAACAAAAGACGCAGAGTTTCGGCTCTGCGTCTTTTTTGTGTGGTTCAGAACGGACGAAAAATGCGCTCTGAGCGGCTTTTGATATGCCGGTAGGGTAAGATCATTACCCATGCATTTTGCACGGCGCAGAACGCGAAAAAGTGCCGTTTTTCTTCCCGGATTCGCCCCTTTTATCACAGGGTACGACTGCGCTTGGAACTCCCAATTTTTCCACTCATCGTCAGCTGTCAATTTTCGGGGAGTTTTTCAGTTAAGCCAACAGAAATCTGCTCAAAAAAATCGCTCGCCCGGTACATCATAGGTACATCGCCGGTACAGCAGACGGTACACCGAGCTGTTCCCGCAAACCCGCTCTGCATACGGAATTACGAAACTTGGTACAGCTGGTACACCGGTTTTCAATTCGATCTCTTAATAAAAAGATGTCATTGTATGTCACTCGAAAATGTGTTAATATGCTATTGTAAGCTGTTGTGATTGTCAACGGCTTTTTA
>CACZGM010000027.1 GCA_902780695.1 uncultured Ruminococcus sp.
CTCTGCCCCTGTGACCCCGCAAGCCCCCTTTGGAAAAGTGGGCTTGACACCCCAAACAAATGCAGTATTACAGAGTGTACAGCTATTGGTCGCTCTGTGGGAAATGAATGGGGGTTGGAGATAATTCAATGAGATTAACTATCCGAGGCGCTGCGTCCGCCCATAGAAGAATGTAGCTACGCATTTCGGAGCGGGGCGTCCGCCGCTTAGCGAAGATTACACTTCTTTAATAACAAATTACCGCACAGAGTGTTGAGCTGTGCGGTATCTTTTTCCCATATATAGAAGAGAATAACTAACCGAGGTGGCGCACCTGTCGATAGAAGAATGTCGCTACGCATTACGCCGCGGGGCGTTCCCCGCTCGGCTCATGAGGTCGGCTTCGATCTCTTCAGCCCAGTCGCGGTCTATGGCACACCCGCAGCGCATTGCGCTCATCGGTGCCGCGAGCGCTTCAAATACCTTCTTCGTGCCTTTGCCGTCCGCACGGTAGTTCGCAGTACGCTCTGCCCCTATGCCGACCTTCGACGCTACCGATACCGCGTCTATGTTTGCGCCGATGAACAGGAACTCCCAGCCGTCCTTCTCCTTGCGCTTCTCTATCAGCTTCTTTATCTTGTCATAGTCGAAGCGGTGACTCGCATTCTCCATTCCGTCGGTCGTGATTATAAACATCGTATGCTCGGGAACGTCCTCGGGACGCGCGTATTTGTGAATATTGCGGATATGCTTCACGCTGTCGCCTATCGCGTCAAGAAGCGCCGTGCAGCCGCAGGGCGTGTAGTCGCTGTCCGTCATGGGCTTTATTTCCGCTATGTCCGCCCTGTCATGCACCACAGTGCTGCTGTCGCTGAACAGTACGGTCGATACATAAGCCTTTCCTTTCTCCTTCTTCTGCTTTTCGATCATGGAATTGAATCCCCCGATAGTGTCCGCTTCAAGTCCGCTCATCGAACCGCTTTTGTCAAGAATGAATACGAGCTCCGTAATGCCGTTTGATACCTTTTTTGTGTTCTCTTTCATTGTTTTTTCCTCCTTAAATGTGATATCGTGATTCTTCGGTAAGCCTTTTCCTTACCCTGTAACTGTATGATATCATATTTGAGGGAGATTATGGTCGCCTTTCGGGCGACATATTTCAGAAGACCGAAACGCAAAACAGAACCGTAATAAAAAAAGTGTGCTGCCCGGACAAGATCCGGGTAACACACTGCTTTTTTTATCGGTTATTTTTCCGTGAGAGCGGATAAATGATCTTCACAGATCGTCAAACGCTGCGGGAATCCGTTCGGTGAGCCTGCAAAAACATCTCATCAAGACGGGCAAGTATATCGCGGCGCAGAGCGTTCACTGCCGATGCGGAAAGCATAAGCCCGCTGCCGGGGTCGATATCCGCTTTGCCGAGCTCATAGACCGTACCGCCTGTTTTTGCAAGCCGTGCCGCTATCTCTTCCGCGGTTATCGGACGGTTGACAGCTATTTCCGGTACAGTCTCCGTCACGCAGAAGATCTCGTTTCCCTCGCACGTCACCCGTGCCGATACCGGCTGCCCCGCTTTCAATGCAACGCACACATCGAACGTGTGACGCTTATAAGGCTTGTCGTACAGCTTTTTAAGCTCCGCGAGAGCGCCGGACATCGCTTCGACATCGTCTTTCGTGCGTGTTCCCTGCATATTGCGCAGTGTGCCGTCATAATACGACCCGGTGAAGCCGCTGCGCGAGAATACCGCACGCAGTGTTCCGATATCGGGCTTTTTCCCGTCAAGCACATTCCTGCACGCCGTGACCGCCGCCGCCACATATTCCGGACGTTTCATGCGTCCCTCTATCTTAGCCGAGGTCACACCTGCCGCGTCAAGCTCTTTGAGATGCTCTATGACGGACAGGTCTTTCAGCGATAGGACGCTGTGCCTGTCACCGTAAGAAAAATCAAGTCTGCAGGGCTGTGCGCAGAGCCCCCGATTGCCGCTTCTGCCGCCGTACATCGCGCTCATGAGGCACTGTCCGCTCACGCAGACACACAGTGCGCCGTGAACAAAGACCTCCGTCTCGATATCGACATTCTTCACCACGCGCTCGATCTCACCGAACGACATCTCGCGGGCGAGGACAACTCTTGAAAATCCGTGCCTGCGTGCGAATTCCGCGCCGGCAGCCGATGTTACGGTCATCTGGGTGGAGGCGTGCAGGCGCAGCGACGGCGCAGCGCCGCGAATGACCCGCGCCGCACCGAGATCCTGCACTATAACGCCGTCCGCACCGGCTTTTTCGATGCCCGCTGCCGTTGCTGCAAGCGCGGTAAGCTCGTCGTCAAACACGAGCGTGTTCATTGTGACATACACCTTCACACCTGAGATGTGACATTCCCGCACAGCACGGGCAAGCGCGTCGATATCAAAATTCTTCGCGTTTCTCCGCGCGGAGAAGGACGTGACGCCGAGATATACGGCATCTGCGCCGGAATTGAGAGCGGCGGGAAGGGAATCCTCACCGCCGCATGGAGCCAGTATTTCTATCATTTTACCGTTTCAGCCGTTTTGGCGGGCTGTTCCTGTCCAGAATTTTCAGACTCGAACGTGGTCTGGACGTACTTTCCGCCGAGCTTTTCCTCGTTCTTCATATTGAGAATGGATTTCAGCCGTTCTACCTGCTGCTGGAGCTCGATGATCTCCTCTTCCTTCTTTGCTATGCTTAAGCCGTAGGAATTCTCGTAGTTCTTCAATATGTTGCGCAGCTTGTTGTTCTCGTCCTCTTTCTGCTCGGATTTCAGACGCACCGCCTGTTCCGTTTCGGCGAGCAGAGCACGGAGCTTGTCGATCTCGGAGCTCCTGCCCTCAAGCTGCTTTATGGTCTTTTCGTACTCCGCGACCTTCTTCAGGGCTTCGCTCTCGCTTACGGCAGAAGTTCCCGCTTCCTTGAGCTTTTCTATCTCCTCGTTGGCGATAGCAAGCTCGATTTCGAGGTCTTCCTTCTCGGCTTTGAGCTTCTTTACCGCTTCCTCATTCACGGAAACGGAACCGTCGTCATCTACGGCAATGGAGTTTATCTCCATTTTCGTGATCTTGCCGTTGAGCTCTGCGATCTGCTTGTTCGCGGCTTCGAGCCTGTCGCGTGAAACTTCGAGCTCATTGCGGAGCGCTTCGTTCGCGGCGACCTCGGTGAACTTCTCGGTATTGAGCTTGGAGATTATCTTATTTGCGGAAGCCAGTGCGGATTTCGTGTCATTGAGTGCGCTTTCGCTCTCTTTGTACGCACCGGCGGTCTGCTCCTGCTTCTGTGTGATATCCTTAAGGCGCGATTCAAGCTCACGGTCTCTTGCCAGAAGAGCGTTGTACTGCTTTTTCATCTCGGCTTCGCGCTCGTTATGTGCGGTTATCTGCTTTGAAAGCGTCTCCGTACGTTTTTCCAGTATATCGGCCTTGGCACTCAGTTCGTCGATAAGCGCCTGATCCGCTTCGCTCCTCTTTTCGCTTAAAGAGTCTCCCATAATAAGGAGCGCCGCGTATGCGGTGACCTCCGCCTCGCTGACATTTCCCATTTTTGCGGTCAGATACTTTATCTGTTCCTCAAACAGCTTCGCGAAATCGAGCACCTCGTCGGGCTTGTCGGTTTTTAAATAATATCCTCTTCCGTTTACCTGAACTCTGAGCTTGTCCATAATATATGAGCCTTTCATGTGGATTTCCTGCCCGCTTCTGACCGGCGGACATATTTTTACAGATATATTATACAACATAATCACAAAAAAGAAAAGGGGTTTTGTAATTTTTTTTCGGATTTTCAAAAATTTCTTGAAAAATCGTGCGAAATATAGTATAATGGTCTTGATATTTTCATTGGCGGAAAGCAGGAGCATATCTTACGCGCTGTCAGGCGGGAAAGGTATAAACGATCTCCGCATTTCCCGAAAGGAGCACACCCATGCTTGAAACAGGGATCAAAGGGCATCAGACCGAGACTGTGACCGAAGAAAAGACCGCCGCCGCTGTCGGGAGCGGGTCACTTCGCGTTTACGCAACACCCGCGATGATCGCGCTTATGGAAAAGACCGCTCTCGCTTCCGTGGCAGGAGAGCTGGAAGAGGGTATGACCACGGTGGGTACGAAGCTCGACGTTGCGCACACGAGCGCTTCTCCCGAAGGAAGCACTATAACCTGCGAGAGCGTGCTCACAGAGATCGACCGCCGCCGGCTCGTATTCACCGTCACCGCTTACGACGACGCGGGCGAGATCGGAAAAGGCACCCACGAGCGGTTTATCGTGGACTGCGCGAAATTTATGGACAAAACGGCTGCAAAGCTGAATAAATAAGCGAAAGGACAAGCGAGATGAATATAAAGACATTTTATCTGAACAACGAAAAAACCGTGCTTATGAAAGCATATCTTCTCGGACAGGTGGAGAGCATCGAATGGTGCAGGAAGCGTCCCGCGATACTGATACTGCCCGGCGGCGGATATGAATACACTTCCGAGCGCGAAGCCGAGCCTGTGGCTATGCGCTATGCAGCCGAGGGCTACAATGCCTTCGTGCTTTACTACACCTGCAACGCACGGTATCCGGCAGCATTTGCAGACGCAGCCTATGCCCTGTACAAGATAAGGATGAGAGCGGACGAGTTCGGTATAGACCCGCAGAAAATAGCGGTATGGGGAGCAAGCGCCGGCGGTCACCTTGCGGGCTGTCTCGCTACAATGTGGAATGACTCCGCGATCCTCGAAAAGCTCGGCTGCGAACCGCAGGATATACGTCCGAACGCTGCTGTTCTGTGCTATCCCGTTATCAGCGGCATAACAAATCCGCACAAGGGCTCCTTTGAAGTGCTGCTCGGCAAGAACGCGTCGCACAGCGAGCTTTCACGCCTTTCCCTCGAAAACCGCGTTACACCGAAAACACCGCCCGTCTTCCTCTGGTGTACGGCGAACGACGACTGCGTTCCCGCGCACAACAGCCTTGTAATGGCTAAAGCCTGCGTTTCCAACAAAGTGCCTGTTGAACTGCATATGTTCGACGAGGGACCGCACGGGCTCTCGACCTGTGACAAGGTGACTGGCTGGAATGACTATTTCTACCGCGACAGCTGCAAGGAATGGATACGGCTCTCGATAGCATTCCTCGCAAAGTACATGAATGTGTGAATTATGATGAATATAGTAAAATGCCCGAAATGCAGCTCCGACGATATCATAAAAGGCGACCTGCTGAGTCCCGGCGGTGTTGTATTCGCTCCGGAATGTCAGACCGAACCCATACGGATATTCTCGGGAATGACGGCGCTTGCCTGCCGCAACTGCGGGACTGTATTCGGGTTTGAACTTACGGATAAGCCGGAAAAGCTCACCAGTAGATAAAATTTTTTCAACCAACAGGAAAGGACAGACAACCATGGCAAAGAAGATACCGTTTATCACAAAAGAAAAGGCGCTTGAAATAAAAGCGCAGATCCCCACACCCTTTCATATTTACGACGAAAAGGGCATCAGAGCGACTGCAAGAGCACTCAACGAGGCATTTGCGTGGAACAAGGGCTTCAAGGAGTATTTCGCCGTTAAAGCTACCCCTAACCCCTTCGTAATGAAGATACTTATGGAGGAAGGCTGCGGCTTCGACTGTGCTTCACTCACCGAGCTTATGCTCTCCGACAAGGTAGGCGCAAAGGGACATGACATTATGTTCAGCTCAAACGAGACCCCGGACTGCGACTACGAGCTCGCTTACAAGCTCGGCGCGATCATCAACCTCGACGACTTCACGCACATCGACATTCTCGACAAGCTCACCGGCATACCGGAGACTATCTGCTGCCGCTACAACCCCGGCGGAGAATTCAAGACCAGCGAGACCGGCAATGTCATGGACACGCCGAAGGATGCGAAGTACGGCTTCACACACGACCAGCTCATAGAGGGCTACAAGATACTCCGCGACAAGGGCGCGAAGGTATTCGGTATGCATTCCTTCCTTGCGAGCAACACGCTCACAAACGACTACTACCCCGTTCTCGCGGGAATACTTTTCAGAACTGCCGTTGAGATCAAGGAAAAGACCGGCGTAAAGATAAGCTTCATAGACCTGTCCGGCGGTGTCGGGATCGCTTACCGTCCCGAGCAGACCGAGAACGACATCAAGATCATCGGCGAGGGCGTAAGAAAGGCGTATGAGGAGATCCTCGTACCCGCGGGTCTCGGCAATATCACGCTCTGCACCGAGCTCGGACGTTTCATGCTTGCCCCGAACGGAATGCTTATCACAACGGCTATCCGCGAAAAGCACATCTATAAGGAATACATCGGTGTTGATGCGTGTGCCGCAAACCTCATGCGTCCCGCTATCTACGGCGCTTACCACCATGTGACCGTTCTCGGCAAGGAGAACGCCCCCTGCGATCACGTTTACGACATAGTAGGCGGACTCTGCGAGAACTGCGACAAGTTTGCAAAGGACAGAGAGCTCCCGAAGATAGATATGGGCGATATCATCGCTATTCACGACGCGGGCGCTCACGGCTTCTCAATGGGTTACAACTATAACGGCAAGCTGCGCTCGGCGGAGGTGCTGCTCAAAGAGGACGGCTCTTACAAGCTGATACGCCGCGCCGAGACACCGAAGGATTACTTCCGCACCTTCGATTTCAGCGAATACAGCTTTGAGGACTGATCGCCGTGACGTTCGATTACTGCCCGAAATGCGGGGAAAAGCTGCTGCCTGAGCAGATCGGCGACGAGGGCAGCGTTCCGTTCTGCAAAAAATGCAGCCGCCCGTTCTTCCCTTTCTCTTACCCGTGCGTTATCTGCCTTTGCGTAAGCGAAAACGACGAGGTACTGCTGATAAAGCAGAGCTACGGCATTATCCGCTATGTCTGCGTTGCGGGATACATAAAGTCCGGAGAGAGTGCCGAGGAAGCCGCGGAACGTGAGATCGCGGAGGAGACCGGGCTTGAAATGACCGGCTGCCGTTTCCTTTACAGCAAATTCTACGCCAAGCACGACAACCTTATGCTCGCATTCGTTTGCAGGGTGAAAAAGGCGGAGCCTCGAATTTCCGGGGAACTGAGCGAAGCCCGCTGGTTTTCGCCCGAGGAAGCCGAAAAGGCACTGTTCGAGGGTGCATACGGGATAGATATGCTGCACAAATGGCGCGATCTGCGTGACAGGGGGATCCTTGATATATGAGAATGAGAAAAAAGAAGTACCTTGACGAGCGCCTTGAAGCCTGCGAAAGTGTTTGTCTCGGCTGGATACCCGACCCTGTCCACGCAAACGGGAAAGTCTGCATAACGGATAAAGCTGCCGTTTTCGGCAGAGAAGCCCCGCTGCACCTTGAAATAGGCTGCGGAAAGGGGAAATTCGCAAATACGCTGGCTGCGCGGGAGCCCGGCATCGACTTTATTGCCGTTGAGCAGACGCCGAATGTTATCGTAGCTGCTATGGAGCATACCAAGGAGCTGGGACTGCCCAATCTGCGCTATTTTATGGGAAAGGCGGAGTACCTGCGGAACGTGCTTGCGCCGGACAGCGTTGAGCGGATATATCTGAATTTCAGCTGTCCTTTCCCGAAAACGAAGTATGCCAAGCACCGGCTGACGCACAAGCGGTTTCTCGACATCTACCGGGATATACTTGCTGACGGCGGCAAGATAATACAGAAGACCGACAACCGCGATTTCTTTGAGTTCTCGCTTGAGAGCTTCCGCGAAAACGGCTTTGAGCTTGCCTTCGTCACGGAAGACCTGCATAACAGCGGCATAACCGGGAATATTATTACGGAATACGAACAGCGTTTTCTGTCGCAGGGACTGCCTATTTATTACCTTGAAGCGGTAAACTCAAAATAAAATTTAGTAAAAAATGCATAGAAACCCTTTACAAATCAAAAAAAATATTGTATAATACTATTAGCGTAATTTTGGACTCCTCAACCGAGGTGTCTCTTATAAAACCGAAAGGAATGATAACAATGGGCAAATTAACCGCACTTATCAGCATTGCCGCTCTTGCGGGCATCGGATTCTATGTAGCCAAGAAGGTCATAGAAAAGCGCAGCGCGGAGGAAGAAGAACGCGCACAGCACGTTTATGAGGACGATTCCGAGCTTTTCGTTGAGGAAAAGCACTCCACACCGAAAGAGAAGCTCCAGAAGGCTTCCCTGTTCGCTGTCGGCGCTATAAAGACCGGCACCGAGAAGTTCAAGGAAGGTATAGACGATATCATCAACAATGATATGATATCCAAGGGCGAGGCTACAGTTGCGGAGACCAAGGAAAAGGCTGTCGAGACCAAGGACAAGGCTCTTAATTTTGCGAAGTCAACCGGTGAGAACATCAAGGGAGGCTTCGAGAGCCTCAAGAACAAGGTGACCGGCAAGGCTGAGGATATTGCCGACGAGACCGGCGCTTCCGATCTTGCGGAAGCTATCGAGAAGGACGTTGACGAGCTTACAGAAAAGGCAGTTGACATGGCAGAGGCTATAAAGGATCCTGAGCCTATCATCGAACAGGCTGTTGACACAGTTCAGAACACAGTTGACGAAATAGCTCACGAGACCGAGGAAAAGATCGAAGAAGCAAAGGACGAGATCTCCGAAGCTGCTGACGATATCAACAGCATCTCTATCGGCAGCAACGATTCCGAGTCCGTAGAGACATTCGATTTCAGCAATCCCGAACAGCTCTGATCACGTAACACGATACAATGATCAAACCGGACAGTTGATACTGCCCGGTTTTGTTGTATTATATTGCTCCTCCGCCGCCTACCCATGAGTCACCCCAGATGTTTTCATATTCGTGATCCAGTTCGTAGTAACCTATCTGCTCCGGACGGAAGCTGTCCGGGTCGGAAGCGTAGATGAACACCGTACCGTATTCTCTTTCTGCCATTCGATATTCGACATAATCGCAACCGTTCACCTGAAGAACGTAAATCTCCGGCTCGTGGAAAAACAGCATATCGCTGTATTCGCCTTCAAGATACTCGTAATAATAGTCGCATTCCCCTTTTTCTATCAGATAATCGGAGAATTCACTGAAACGATCATAATTCTCCGTTATATCGCTCAGATAACTTCTGTATGCACCGTCACAGTAGCTTTTGTATTTCGCATATTCCGATGCACGGTATATCAAAAAAAGAATAAACGGCAAAAAACATATAAACAGTAAAGTGAACAGAACGATAACCGTTCTGCGCGCGGTCTTTTTTGATACTACCATAAAACTCACCTACCTTGACAGAATTATAGCACAGGGAGCCGGCAAATGCAATTACAAAGCGGTTACAATCTGTTTACAAATGGTTACAAAAAAACACGGCGGAGATACTTCCCCGCCGTGTCTTCGTTACGCTTCCGTTTCAAGCAGCTCGTTGTGCTTGAAGAACAAAGAAATGCTCCACAAAGCGGAGAGAGCTACGAGAACATACACGATCCTGCTTATTATGCTTTCAGAGCCGCCGCAGATCCACGCCACAAGGTCAAAGCGGAAAAGTCCCACAAGACCCCAGTTTATACCGCCTACAACAAGCAGAAAAAGCGCTATTCTATCAATTATTCTCATATTACCGTGTTCCTTTGCCTGTTTTGCCGCCATGCACTTAAGTACAAATAAGCGGCTGTGATTATTATGCTCTGTGTTCCGATACATATTCATTTAAAATGTACAATTTTCTTTGTTGAAATATGTAAATTCAATAAAAATCCGTAAAATGTTGAAAAAGCCCTTGACAAAACCCGGGCAATGTATTATAATGTAATAGTCGCTTGAAGATGTGGGAGTTTAGCTCAGCTGGGAGAGCATCTGCCTTACAAGCAGAGGGTCACAGGTTCGAGCCCTGTAACTCCCACCAAACAAGTGATTTTTTTCTAAACGGCCCGGTAGTTCAGCTGGTTAGAACGCTAGCCTGTCACGCTAGAGGTCATGGGTTCGAGCCCCATTCGGGTCGCCAGCGCATTACCTGCGCATATAAGATGTCTTCCGGTGCGGATTTAGCTCATCTGGTAGAGCGCCACCTTGCCAAGGTGGAGGTAGCGAGTTCGAGCCTCGTAATCCGCTCCACAGCCCTTGCAAAAGCGGGGGCAATGCTTTTATTTTTGTAAAAATGTTCGCGTTCTACAAAAGTAAAAGCTACGGCGCTATAGCCAAGTGGTAAGGCGTGGGTCTGCAACACCCTGATCCCCAGTTCAAATCTGGGTGGCGCCTCCAGGCGCGGAGTCCGCGCTGACAAACCGCCCACAGTTTCATCTGTGGGCGGTTTTTTTGTCGTATCACAAACTATATCAGAAGATTTGAAACTCTTGTGCGGAAACGCCCCGCCGCGAATCCGCCTATGGTTTTCCGTAAACGGGCTATTATTCTGCCTATGATTCAATTTATCAATAGATCCGATACTTACAAGCCACCCGCCTATGGGTTTTCCATAGACGGGTGGCTTTTTTGACAGGCAGAGAAAACCTGGTTCCGGTTTTCCGTTTCTGTGTTTAGTGACATTACATTGCTATTCCGAATCCTCCGCGGCCTCCGAAACCTCCCTGTCCGCCGAAGCCGTCTGACCGTTGACGGTGACGGTTCCGCCGTTCAGCTGTCCTGTACCGTCATAATCGAACGCGGACTGCCCGGTCACATTGACTGTACCGCCGTTTACATAGATATTGCCGTTCGCGTCTATACCGTCGGTGTCGCCCTGACCCATTGTTACCGTAAGCTCACCGCCGTTTATCTCCACTGTCGGAGTTGTTATTGCTGTACTCTTGCGTGCAGCGTTTATGCCGTCGTCCGACGCGGAAACTGTCACCGCGCCGCCGTTTATCTGCACATAGGACGCTTCGAGACCCTCAGATGCCTTGACACTGAACGTACCGCCGTCTATCTGGAGTATCGTTGTCGCCTGAATACCGTCATCAGATGCTGTTATATTGAACTTGCCGTCTGAAATATATATCCAGCCCACTGATCCGTCATCGTCATTCTCACAGTGCAGAGCGTCTTTCTTACTGTTTATCGTGAACGTACCGCCGCATATTCTTATCGAATCATTGGCTTCAATGCTGTCCTCTGCGGAAGTAATGCTGTATGTGCCGCCGGTGACTTTGATATCGTCCTTGCCTGCGATACCGTTGCCGTATGCAGATGTGATCTTAAGCGTTCCCGTACCGTTCAGCACAAGATCATCCTTTGAGAAGATCACCGCGTCGGTGTTGGTATCGCCGTCAGCCGTGAACTTTCCGGTCACGGAAAGCGTGCTTGTTTTGTCAGAAGTCGTTACAAAGCATTTATCCGCAGAAACAACATATATCGCTGGGAAATCATCGTTTGTGATGCTCACGCCGTCAAGCACGAGCTGCACCTTTGCGGAACTGTCGGCGTCAACTTTTATCGTGCAGTTCTTTGCGCTGCCCTTGATGACATAAATGCCCTCTTCGGTTATATTGATCGTCTTGCCGTCTGCGACTGTTAAGGTCACGGCTTTGCTTGTATCCGCTGTCTGTTTAAGGTCACGCGCCGAAAACAGATCTGATGTGTCGATCGCGGAACTTCCCATAGTTACATTTATCACAGTGTCGGAGCTTATCACCGAGCTTGACCCGGTATTCTGTCCGCCGGATACGCCCGCTCCGGCATTATTGAAATTACCGAAGCCGCCGGAGAAGCCGTTGTTGAAATTACCGTATCTGCCGCGTCCGCCAAAGCCGCGCATCACCTGTTCCGCTGCTGCACTCTCGTCTGTCACCGATGCAGCGTCACCTGCCGCCGCGGTCAGATCGTCCGCGTAAACCGCGCTTTTTCCCGCTTCCGTATTTGCCGCACAGCCTGTGAATGCCATACATATTGCCGATGAAAGTATTATTGCAGTTAATGTTGTCTTTTTCATTTCGTACTCCTTTTCCGGCCGGATAATACCGGCGCTTTGCGTTTCTTTGACTGTATTATAACCTGCGAACCTTAAATGTAACTTAAACCGAATGTGGAAATTTTGTGAAAAGATATTATGACAGCCGCAATATAACTTAAGGTATATTTAAGGTTGATACGATATAATACAGGAAAACAGGAAATGGGGTGCTTTAATGAAAATTCTGATAGTTGAGGATGAAAAACGTCTTGCCGACGCGCTCGTGCAGATATTCACAAAGAACAAAATGACCGCCGGTGCTTCATACAACGGCATCGACGGACTTGACAACGCGCTTTCGGGGATATACGACGTTATAGTGCTTGACATAATGCTCCCGGGAATGAACGGTATAGATGTGCTTCGTGAACTGCGCAGGGAGGGCATAAAAACGCCCGTGATACTGCTCACGGCAAAGGACGAGGTGTCTGATAAAGTCAAAGGTCTTGACAGCGGAGCGGACGATTATCTCACAAAGCCGTTCGCAACCGAGGAGCTCCTCGCGAGAGTACGCGCTCTCGGCAGACGCAGCACCTCGGAGCTTGTCTGCGACGACACTGTCTCATACAGCGACCTGTCACTGGAGCTTGCAACATACACGCTTTCCTGCAATTCCTGCTCTGTAAAGCTCGGGCTGAAAGAATTTTCGATAATGGAAATGCTGATGAGAAACGGCGAAAGGGTACTGACAAAGGAAAACCTTATCGTAAAGATATGGGGCTATGACTCCGACGCCGAATACAACAATGTTGAAGTGTATATCTCATTTCTGCGGAAGAAGATCGGATTTTTAAAATCGAATGTGTCGATAAAGACGCTGCGCGGTGTCGGCTACAGCCTTGAAGCGAGGTGACGGTTATGATAAAAAAACTGCGGATACGCATAACGGCGGTCATTATGGCAGGCCTTACACTGCTGATCGCGGCGGTCGTTATCGGTATATACATCTTTATGCAGCGCTCGGAAGCAGAGGAAACGGACAAAGCCGTCGATTCCGCACTCAGCGCGGTGACCCGTGAGGAAACGGACAAGCGGGGCGAAGAGAAGAAACCGGTGCCGCCCGAAGCTGCAGATCCGTCAAAACGTGACCCGTCCGCTTCTCCCGGAGCTGTCAGACAGCCTGCAAAGCGTCAGTCGTCGCGAAACTGGATATCCGTTCTTCTGTCATCGGAAGGAAAAGTAAAAGAGATCGCGTACAGCAGTTCCTACAACAGACCCGACAATGAGGACGAGATAGGCGGGACTGCCGAGACCATAGCCGCGCAGAACAGCGAAAACGGGTATATCCGCCTTTACGATGTACCATACAGATATTTCATAAAACAATCCGGCGGCAGGACGCGGGTCATCTTCATCGACCGCACCAATCAGATCGAGACAATGGGACGGCTTATGATAGTGCTTATATTTGTCGGTATAGGCGCACTTGTGGTTCTTTTCCCGATAAGCGTTATGATCTCCGGCTGGATAGTGAAGCCTATTTCCCGTGCGTGGAGCAGTCAGAAGGAGTTTTTCGCGAACGCTTCTCATGAGCTTAAAACGCCGCTTACGGTCATTTCCGCAAACATAGATGTTATAACCTCCGAACCGGACAAGACCGTATCGGAGCAGAGCAAATGGTTTGAATACATTAAATCCGAGACCGGTAAAATGTCGAAGCTGATAAATCAGATGCTCTATCTGTCAAAGGACGACAGAGAGGAAACGAAGCTGATGATGTCGCAGTTCAGCGCTTCCGAAGCAATAGAGGGAGTATGTCTTGCGACCGAGGCGCTGGCGTTCGAGAAAGGACATACCCTTGTGACGGAGATAGAACCGGATATTTCATGCACAGGAGATAAAGAGATGATCGAGCGGCTCGCGAATATACTGATCGACAACGCGATACGTCATTCTGTCGGCAGCGAAGATGTAAAAGTGGAACTGCACCGCAGGAAGAACCGCAATATCCTTACCGTGACGAATAAGGGTGAATATATCCCGCCTGAGGAGCTTTCACGGCTGTTTGACCGCTTCTACCGCACCGACAAATCCCGTACATCATCGACGGGCGGATTCGGGCTGGGTCTGTCAATCGCAAAAGCTATCGCCGACAAGCACAGGGGAACACTTACCGCCGTGTCCTCGCCGGAGGGACTCACATCATTCACATTCACATGGCGGGATCAATAAATGCTATACCGCACTGTTCACGCGCCATGTTCTGCCCCGTATTGTATGTACAGCCACAAACAGCTGCGTTTGTTACACTCAGCTGTTTGTGGCCTCTTCTTCTATTGCTTTTTTCATCTTTATATGTTATAATAACTGCATAAAACCACAAAGAAATGATACCGGAAACAGAGGAATATACTGCTATGAGCGAACCGATCACAGTGCCTGTGTATGCAATGCATACGGAATATATCCGGCAGACCGAGCATATATTTCCGGAACACCTGATGCCGGAGCGGATGAAAAAAGCTGCAAGATTCCGGTTTGAGCGGGACCGCCTGCTCTGCATAGGTGCGGGAATGCTGATGCTGCGTGCGCTCGGGATACCCGATGAATCCGTTCTGAACTACGGGCCTTACGGAAAACCATACGCGCCCGGATATCCGGAATTCAGCCTGTCACACAGCGGAGACTGGGTCATTATTGCTGTCGCGCCGGATACGGTCGGCGCCGATCTCGAAAAACCGGACAGCGCTCATCTGAGTATTGCCGACAGTGTATTCACCCCCGCCGAACTTGACTGGATGAAAGCGGATCCGGTCACCCGCTTCTTCCGGCTCTGGACTCTGAAGGAAAGCGTGATGAAGGCGACCGGTCTGGGAATGGATCTGGAGCCCGCCTCTTTTGATATAATGCCGTTCACCCGAAGTGAACCGGTACTGCTGGACGGACGGAGCTGGTACGCCGCCTCCGGCCGGCTGGAGGATTATACATTCAGCGTATGCGCCGCCTGTCCGGTGACCCCTTCACTGCATATCATCGGTTCTCAATGACTGAACAAATGTATAGAGTGCAAGTTCTGCGCCAAGAGTGCAGGAAGTGCGCTCTTTTTTGTTTTTCCTCTTGTTTTTTTGAGAGATATGTGTTAAAAATAAAAAAATGTTACATGATTCAAACTGTCATTTCTTATCATTGATTGTTTTTTCAAGACTTTTTTATTATTTTGCACCAAAATCAAGACGCAAATTTGAATCGGGGATATAATATGATGCATAAAGGCTCGTTACGGCTCTGACAAGGTACGATTTGACAAAAACTCTTGAAATGTAAGAGTTTTCGTGCTATAATACTCATATGAATCCGTGAAGCCCGGTCAAGGACAAATCGCCTTACAAGACCGGAAAAGCATCTGACTGCGCAATAGTTGCACGCTTTTTGTGCGGTATAGCCTATACCGAATTAAAATAATATGAAAATCAAAGCATCAATTCTGACACGTATCGCGCTGCTTCTCCTGACTTCAATCATACTCTCGTCAGCGGCAGTGCTTATTTTCAGCTACAACTATATAATGAAAACTGCCGAAGTACAGAGTCACGACATATCCACCGTGGCTGCCGCTGCCGCTCTGATCGCGATAGAATCGGGAGAGGGTCTTGATGCCATGTATTACGACGAAGAATTCCGCGAGCAGGTGCGTCAGTCATTTCGTTCTATATGCAAAAAAGCTACCCTCAGGTATCTGTATCTTTATACGGTCGGCGATGACGGATACAGGCATTACATAATATGCGCAGCAGATAGCGACGAGGACGATGAGCGGGTAAAGATAGATTTCGGATTAGACTCCATACACCGGACATCGCTTTATCAGGCTGAGAAAAATGTTCTGAACGGAAACACAGAAAATAATTATGAGATAATCATTAACGAATACGGGTGGGTATGTACTACCATCACACCCATTTATGACAGCGAAAACAGGATCATTGCCCTGATCGGCGCAGACGACTCGATAGAAGATGTCCGCAGAATCGCGACGCGCAACCTGGTAAATATACTGCTGTTCGGTTTCCTGATCTTCTCCCTCACCTTTGTAGTTGCTCTTATGCTTATAAGGTATTCCGTAACGCGCCCGATAATTGCACTGTCGCAGCAGATGAGAAACTTTGCCGCCGACAGGAAGGTAATCACCGGTACCCGAAAGCGAAAAACGATATACCGTGATGAGGTCACCGACATTGAGAATGCCTTTGAAAAGATGACCATAGATATCAACAGCTATGTAAGCGATATAGAGACCCTGACAAGGGAGCGTTTCTATACCCAGACACAGCTTGATGTGGCAATGAAGATCCAGAGCGGTATCGTTCCGCGGGAATACGCGCTGTCAGACGACAGGTTTGATGTATTCGGGTGCATGATCGCCGCGAAGTCTGTCGGCGGGGATTTCTACGATATCTTCCGTCTTGATAACGGACATCTGGCTGTCATTGTGGGCGATATTTCGGATAAAGGTATTTCCGCGGCTATGTTCATGGCAATGGTAAAAACAAACATAAGGGAGAAACTGAAAGCGGGACGCAGGCTTGCAGAAACCCTCAATCTTGTCAACAATGAGCTGTGTGTTTCAAACCCCGGAAATATGTTCGCGACTGTTTTTGCGCTGACGCTCGATCCGGAAACCGGTATCGTCACTTATGCGAACGCGGGTCACGAACCTCCTCTGCTTCCGGGAAAGGATCCTTCATATCTCCGGATAAGGCAGAATATCGCCATAGGGCTTTTTGAGGACTCGGATATCGTTGAAGAAAAGCTCGTACTGCATGACGGGGAGGGCATCTTACTTTATACGGACGGCATAACCGAGGCGATAAACACCGATAAGCAGCAGTACGGCAGTGACAGACTAAAAGAAGCGGTTCTCCGCAGATATATGGAGGCTCCCCACTGCTATGACGCAAAGGCGCTTGCAGATGACGTTATCGCCGATGTCGGCGCTTTCACCGGCGAAGCAGAGCAGTTTGACGATATCACCTGTCTCGCGGTCATCTATAAAGACCCCGGATATGATACAACGATGCTTACTCCCGACCTCAGCTCCTTTGAGACAGTAAAAAACACCATACTGTCATGTCTGGGTGAAAGCAACCATACAAAGAACATTATCCTCGCCTGCGATGAGATCTTCGCAAATATCGTGGATTATTCGGGCGCAGACAGTATCAGCTTCGGCAGTAAACTCTGCGGGAACACATGGATGATCACATATACCGACAACGGCACAGAGTTTGATCCGGTAAGTGCCAAGCTGGATGATCCGGAATTTGAAAAAATGGATCAGGGCGGAATGGGCGTGATATTTGCGCGCAGGAAATCAAAAGAAATGATCTACAGCCGCATCAACGGCAGAAACGTGCTGACAATGGTATTTGACACGGGCAAGATCAGATGATGTCCGGGAAAGGATTTCCGCAAATACGATATTCCGATAAAAAACCGGCTGTCTGCTAAAACTGCAGACGGCCGGTGTGCTTATATATCCTTACAGTGACGCCGTTTTCCGGAGCGTTATTTTAGGCAGATATGCCCAATATCCTGTCCGGCAGATACGCGGACAACGCATATCTACCGGATCGTTTTCTTTATCAGCTGTTTGTAGCGAATGTTCTGATAAAGATTTTTTATCGGAGCGGAAAGCAGAACCGCCGCGGCAATATATATCCACAGGAATCCGATATCGATGAACCGGAACAGTACAAATGCCGCACCGATCACGATAATATTGTAAAGGATCTGCTCCGCGATCACCGACCTGTTCAGCTTTTTTATCACGTCTTTTCCGTCCGTGGGATTAGGCGCATTCTCGATGTGATCCGCTGCGCCCTTCGCTCCCGGACAGCTCCGGAAATCTTTGCAGCACTCCTCCGCCGCCTTTGCGTAAGCGCTGCTGCCGAGTATCTTCAATACCGCTGCCCTTATACCCTCGGTGCTGTCATCCTTCAGCAGCTCACCCGCACCGATCTCCGTCACGCGTCTTGCGACTGCCTGCTGCTCGTTCGTCTGCGGATACAGCACCATGGGAGCCGCCATATACAGGCTCTCGGACACGCTGTTCATGCCGCAGTGCGTGATAAAAACGCTCGTCTTTGAAAGAACGTCAAGCTGATCGACATAGGGAAATACCTTAACATTGCCGGGCAGCTCACCAAGCCGGCTCTGATCCATAGCCTTACCGCAGGAAATGATCACATCGACCGGCTCGTTCTTCAGCGCTTCGATACACTTGCCGTAGAAGTCCGGGCGGTCATTGATAACAGTTCCCATTGAGATGTAAACAAGCGGGCGCTGCTGTTTATCCGGCTGCTTATCGGAGAACACCGAGGGTCCCACAAATGCGTAAAGATCGGAAAAACTCTCGGAACAGGGCTGAAATTTCTTTGAAGTGTAAACAACAGAATCCGTGGAGTTGTCGCTCTGCACAAGGGACAGGAATCCCTTCGCTTCAAAGCCGAAGTCTTTCAGCTTCCTGAATTCCTTCTGCACCTTAGGCAGCCCGAAAATAAGCCCTGCAATCTCCTTCGGGCTGTTCTTCATGTACTGTGACGACATCTGATTGAACGCGAACGTGCTTGTCGATACGACCAGCGGAACGTGATATTTCCACGCGCTGAGCTTTCCCCAGAAGCAGGCGGAATCGGAGTACACAACATCGGGGCTGAACGATCTGAACTCGCTGTCAAGGAAGTCGGTCATACCGATAGTTATGCGGATATCCTGAATTGACATCTCGGTAGTCGAGACATTTTTCATATTTTCCTCTTCCTGTTTGCTCAGAGCGGGCAGAAAGCGGTCGCAGGAAATGTATTCCGCGCCTGTCGGAACTATTTTCTCCCTGAATTCGTCAAACGAATAGAACCTGACCGTGTCTCCGCGTGAAACAAGCTCCTTCACAACGGGCAGTATCGGGTTTGTATGCCCGTGTGCGGGAATACAAAATACAGCAATTTTCTTCATCTGTCTTCATCCTCCGCCGGCATAGCCACATCAAAAAGATGATTGAACGTGTTCTTCGGCGGGATAGCGATACCGCGCTTTTCATCACCGAGAAGTATGATCGTATCACCCGGCTTTATGCCGAATAAGTCACGCGCCTGTTTAGGTATAACGATCTGTCCCTTTTCACCGACCGTAGCGGTCCACACATATTTTCCTTTTAGTGTTCCCATGGCAACTTCTCCTACAAGTATGATTTGTATAACTTATTATACCGCATTTATTTCTGTTTGTCAAGAGCTTTTTCCATATTTTACAGATAAATTGTGCAAACTGTTATATCATATCACATCTGAAAAATCAATAATTTTATATGCGGTTTAGTTTCTCAAACCAATATTTTTTACGATAAGAGACGGCGATTTCCGGGTATGGCTGTTTGCCGGGTCTGTGCGCACTGTACAGCCGAAGGCAAAAGCGAGAAAGTCTGACCGTTTACGCAAGCCCTGCCGGAAAAATTACTTTTTGACAGATACAGAGCCTTTACAACGGCCCTTATGTATGATATAATAAATATGTAAGCTGTAAAACAAACTTACGGCGGAGACCTTCCCCGATGTCAGACATCGGGAAGGAATATTCACACCGGAATATAAATTTGTGATAAGATCGGTATCACAAATACAAACACACAGAGGTGCAACATGAACATAGGTATTTTAGGTGCAGGCAATATCGCGGTATCAATGGCAAGAACGGTCAGTGGAATGAAAGATACGGAATGTTACGCGATAGCGTCCAGAACTCTCGCAAAAGCGGAGAAATTTGCCGCGGATCATGGTTTCAGAAAAGCATACGGCAGTTATGAGGAGCTCGTCAGAGACAGCAATGTCGATCTCGTTTACATAGCCACACCTCACTCGGAACATTACGAAAATGCACTGCTGTGCATAAACAACGGCAAGCCTGTTCTTTGTGAGAAAGCATTCACGGTAAACGCAGGAGAGGCTGAAAAGCTGAAAAAGGCGGCTGCCGAAAAGAAGGTATTTGTCACCGAGGCAATGTGGACGAGATATATGCCTTCACGGAAGCTGATAGACGATCTTCTTGCCGGCGGCATCATCGGGAAAGTTGATACGCTTACAGCAAATCTTTCGTATGTCATACATCAGAACAAGCGTCTTACAGACCCTGCACTTGCGGGCGGCGCGCTGCTTGATGTTGGAGTGTATGGGATAAACTTTGCTCTTATGCACTTCGGTAAGGATATAGAGCGCATAGATTCATCGGCAGTAATGACAGACACAGGCGTTGACGGCAGAGAGTCAATAACCGTGCGGTACAGGGACGGACGCATTGCCGTGCTCACTCACGGGATGTTCTCGCGTTCCGACAGGAAAGGCATATTCTACGGAGACAAGGGATATATCGTAGTTGAGAATATCAATGACCCTTACGAGATAAATGTATATGATACAAATGATGTGCTGATAAAGCACATTGATGTTCCCGAACAGATAACCGGTTATGAGTATCAGGTATATGAAAGCCTTGACTGCATAAAAAAGGGACTGACCGAAAGCATATCCATGCCTCTCGACGAATCCATATTCATGATGAAAATTATGGACAGTATAAGAAAAGACTGGGGGCTCGTTTACCCGAAAGAAAGACAATGACCGCAGAATGTGCGGGAAAATGCCGCGCTTGATCCGTTTATTTAAAATTAACCGGGCTTCCCGTTATGAGAAACCCGGTTATTGTTTTGTTTTATCGGAAATGCTCTGTGGGAAGATAACAAGACGCTGTCATTATATGTGCCGTTATCTGTTTCTTCTATCAGCTTCTCTGCTCACCGATAAGCACAGCCGTTGAACGCGCACCGAGAGTTATACCCGATGTATCGTCAAGCATTATCTCTTTTCCCGCGTCTGTCGATACGCCGTAGGCTTCAAACGCGAGCCGCCATTCACAGCCCTCGGGAATTACAGGCAGTTCAAAACGATGCTCCTCCCAGTGCGTATTCACCGCGACATAGATGAAGCAGTCCCGTTTCGTGCCGTATTTCTCATGATCTTCGGCATACATATACGCGAAGCAAAGCCCCGGACTCGTCTCGTCAATATCCCATGAGTTCGTACCGTGGAACGACAGCTCTGGATAGCCTGTACCGTTGTATCCGGAATCGTATGAAGCGGCGGTAAGTACAGGGTGCGTCTTTCGCAGTGAAATGAGCCGTCTTGCATAGTCGAACAGGTCCTTGTTCTTTTTGAGATACGTCCAGTCGAGCCACGATATCTCGTTGTCCTGGCAATAGGCGTTGTTGTTGCCCCACTGCGTATTGGCAAATTCGTCGCCGGACAGCAGCATAGGTATCCCTCTGCTTGTAAGCAGTATCGTGAGCATATTCTTCATCTGCCGGAAACGCAGAGCGTTTATCTCCGGATCATCGGTCTCGCCTTCCGTACCGCAGTTCCAGCTGCAATTGTCGCTGCAGCCGTCGCGGTTATCCTCTCCGTTCGCCTCGTTGTGCTTTTCGTTGTACGAAACGAGGTCATAAAGCGTGAAGCCGTCATGGCAGGTGACAAAATTTATTGAAGCCACGGGACCGCGGTCTCCGTACATATCGTCCGAACCGCGTATGCGCCGGTACAGCTCCGGAGCACATTCTGCGCCGCCCTTTATGAACCGGCGCAGACAGTCACGGTACTTTCCGTTCCATTCCGACCAGCGTCCGAAGGCGGGAAAACTCCCGACCTGGTACAATCCGCCCGCGTCCCATGCTTCAGCGATAAGTATGCTCTTTCCGAGCACCGCGTCATGCGCTATGCTGTCCAGCAAAGGCGGATTGATCATCGGCGTTCCGTCCTCGTCCCGCGAAAGTATCGACGCAAGATCGAACCTGAACCCGTCAACGTGGTATGCCGATACCCAGTACCGCAGACAGTCAAGCACAACGTTGCGCACCACGGGATTGTTGCAGTTCATCGTGTTGCCGCAGCCGCTGAAATTCAGGTAATGTCCGTCGGGTGTGAGCAGATAGTATGTGCGGTTGTCTATGCCGCGGTAGGAGATATACGGACCTTTCTCGTTCCCTTCGGCGGTATGGTTGAACACAACATCGAGAATGACTTCAATGCCGTTCTTATGCAGTGTTCTTATCATGCTTTTCAGCTCGTCGGCTTCCATTCCGAAAGAGGCTGTCGCGGCATATCCGGCTTTCGGAGCAAAGAAATCCACCGTGGAATAGCCCCAGTAATTCAGCAGTCTTCCGCTGTCCGTTTCCCGCGAGTTCTCAAATTCGTCGAATTCGAAGATCGGCATAAGCTCTATGCAGTTCACGCCCAGCTTCTTGAGATAAGGTATCTTCTCCTTGACACCGGTGTAAGTACCGTTGTATCTCACACCGCTGTTGCTGTTCTCGGTAAACGAGCGGATATGCATTTCGTAGATGATGAGCTCGTTCTGCGCTATCTCAGGCTGCTTGTCGCCCTCCCAGTCGTAATCCTCGCGGATTATCTGCCCGCGGTGACGGAACTGCCTTGAATAGTCCGGTTCCCTGCCCCAGACCGACTGTCCGGATACCGACTTTGCGTACGGGTCGAGCAGCACCCTGTTCCTGTCAAAGCACAGTCCCCTTTCGGGCGCGTACTCCCCGTCAAAGCGATAGCCGTACTCTGTGGTCTCGATCTGCAAGCCGAACACCATCATCGTATAGACATTGCCTATGCGGAATTCATCGTGGAAAGGTATCTCTGCAAAGGGCTCCTCCTGCCCGTGATGATAAAGTACGAGCGTGCAGCCGGTCGCTTCCTTTGAAAAGATGCTGAAATTAACGCCGTCCTCGATTATGAACGCGCCGAACGGAAATACACGCCCCATGCAGTACTCAATATTGCCTGTTTTGTGTGTCGGAAAGTTATCTATAAGTTTCATACGGTCACCCCGCTTATCTGTGCCAATCGTCCTGCCGTGCTGTTGTTCCGGTGCTCTGTAAGCAGTAACGATACATTGACTTTAGGCTATACCGCACAAAGAGCGTGCGTAGATTACGCAGTCAGATTTTTCGTCAGATTGGCTAAATTGGACGCAGGTGTCTCCCCGGACGCGGGGAGGTGGCGGCTTGCCGCCAGAGGGGCTGACCGACAGACATTGCTGGCGCAAGTCAAGGATAATTTAGTCAAGATGACGGAATAATATGCAAGCAAGCTGCGTGCGCCTATTTGCGCGGTATTGCCTTTATTATATCAAACATCAAACTATTATTCAATAGTAATTTAAGGGAAAATAAACGCGATAAATTGTAGGTTATAACCAATTGTGCTCCGTTCACCGCCCGCACCGGGCGTACAGGTCCGGCTGAAAGTTGACAACCGGTGCTGCCCGTGGTATAATACAAAAGGTCTTATACTCCGACAAATATATATCGGAATGCCGTAAAAAACGCGCTGGCGGAGTGAGGAATTATTGTTTAGCTACGGAAGGGAAAGGCGGTACTTTATATGGCAGCAATTGCGGTAATAACCGGAGCTACCGGCGGTCTCGGACAGGAATTCGTTCGCTGTGTACTCAAAGAAAACATAGACGAGATATGGGCGGTCGCGAGGAACGAAAAAAGGCTGAATGCGCTCAAAGAGAAATTCGGTGACGCAATACGCCCGGTAAGGTGCGACCTCGCAAACAGCAGCGATCTTGCGGATCTTTTCGCTCTGACAGAATCGGAAAAACCCGATATAAGGCTGCTGATAAACAACGCGGGTATCGGTAAAATGGGCAGCAGCGCAGAGTTCCCCGACAGCGATGTCGTTCAGGAGATCGACATAAACTGCAAGGCGGTATGTCTGCTGTGCAGTCACGCGATACCGTTCATGAAGCCGGGTTCACGCATACTTAACATTTCATCCGCATCATCTTTCCAGCCTGTGCCGTATATAAATCTCTACGCAGCGAGCAAGGCTTTTGTGCGTTCCTATACCCGCGCGCTGAATGTGGAGCTGAGATCAAAGGGTATAACCTGCACCGCGGTCTGTCCCGGCTGGATAGACACGGAAATGCTCTCGAAGGAGTACAACGGCAGGCCTGTAAAATTTCCTGGTCTTGTCACCCCCGACCGTGTAGCGGTGAAGGCGCTGCGCGATTCCGCCAAAGGCAGGGATATGTCGGTCTGCACTTTATTCGTCAAGTACGAGCATTATCTGAGCAAGGTGCTCCCTCACAAATGGCTGATGAAAATATGGATAAACGGGATAAAGGATTATGTATAGAATAGAGACCGAGCGCGGTGATCTTTTCGATGTGAATATGATGATAGCGATGCAGGTCACGGTGACCGGCAAAGCGTCGGAACAGGAACTGACCGAGGCATTCCGCAGTGCCGCCGGCTCTTTTGAGATACTGAACTGCAAAGTCGTTATCGACGAAAACGGCGGTGCGTTCTACGATAAAAACGACGAACCCGCAAGCAGTATATGCTTCCGCGATTTCGGGCTTGAAGCGCTCATAACAGAGCAGGAGCGCATACGCTTCCATCTCGAAAACGGAGAATTTCTGCGCTGCTTCGTATCGCTCGCAGACAGCGGCAAGATGAAAATGTGCTTTCTGATGCACCACCTCGGCGGTGACGGCAAATCTCTCTGCTATTTCATCGAGGCATTTCTGAAATGTCTGAACGGCGAAAAATGCGAATACCGCAGAGCTGTATTTCTTACCGGAGAAACGCTGCCGGATGTAAAGCTGCCGTTCTGGGCTTCATGGCTGATAAAGAGCTATAACCGGAAATGGCGGAAAGAACGCAGGGTATTCGGGTTTGACGACATGGACGCGGCTTACAGAAAATTCTGGCAGACGCATAAGACCGCGGTGAGGAATGAGATCACCGAAAGCGCGGAACTCCGCAGAAAGCTGAACGAATGCAAGGCGGGCGGCATCGGATTCACGTCATACACTATCGCGGAAATGGTGCGGGATATCCCGCGGGAACAGGACGTCGGACTCGCGGTCGACGGAAGGCTCGACGGCAACAGGACAATGAGCAATCAGGCAACGGGGATATCCGTAAAATACAGATATAACAGGAGCAGAACGCTCTTGCAGAATGCAGCGGCAATCGACGGAATGATGAAGAAGAAGCTGCGGAACATCGGATATAAATACTTCGTTCTGCGGTTCATGAGCGGATTTGACTCCACGCTCACCGATGCCGTAAACCTCGAATTTGCGGGGTATTTCCACAGTGAGACCTCTGCTAAGCTCGCACGGCTGCTCGGCTACGGACAGAACACAAAGGATATCAGCATAACCAATCTCACGCGGCTCGACATTCCGGCGGAATACGGGAAATACGCTGTTACCGATCTGATATTTGTCCCGCCCGTTGTGTCATACGGGAAGAACATAATCGGTATGGTGACAGTCGGAGATCACCTTAACACGACATACCACAGTTATCTGTAATTTGTATTTTTTCGGTACACAATAAAACTGCCTGAACAGAAACAATATTTCAGTCAAAAGGAATAATACTTGACATTTACGAGGTCAGACGAATGAAAAGAAAGATCATCTTTTTCCTGCTTGTGCTTTCGGCGCTTACGGTACTTGCGGGCTGCGCCGGTATTTCATACGATATGACAGCCCGTGACCGCGCACAGCGATACATAAAGGAAAAATACGGATTCAGCGCGGAGATAACGAATGTTTATCTTGCCGAAAACAGCTGGCTGGAGTTCAACTGGGAAGCCCCGGCTTTTGCGAAGATCGGAATGAAGCATGACGGAAAAGAGTTCGAGGTGCTGGTGACGATAAGGGAGAATGACCCTTCCGCATCATGCGACAATTACGAAGCCGACATCATCAGCGCGGATATAGGGAGTTATGTGAAGTCACGGCTCAGGTACGATGATATTGCTTTACGTATCGACTATGGCAACGGCTACGGAAGATGTATGCTGCCGATAGATATACGCTCCGCCGAAGATCTGAAAAAGTCCGACAAAGATAAGATAATTTCGGTTTACACACATGGGCTGGATAACGAAAGCGTTGACAGCATCAACACTTCGGCTTACGGTAAGAACACGCGGTTCGGTATAGTTGAGTGGAGAGAAAGCGAGCTGCCCGAGGTGCCTTACGGAATGGTGAACGGATTTCCCGCAGACTGCGGCTGGGCTGTATCGGCGATACATTTTACCAATAGCGACGGTATGTGGGAACACACCGGGTATGACCGTATCACGATCGACAATGTCTGCCTTGTGATGCCGGCAGAATGCGGAGCCACAATGGAGAAAACAGACGGACCCGGAGAGCCGGACGATGTTCCCGTAACAGACTGGTACCGGATACACGTTGCGGGCAAAGGCAGCGGTGCGGTGTACGCGGCGGTCGGAGCAAAACCGGACGACGAGTACTGCATAGAATACGTTTATAACGGCAAGGCCTACTATGAACGCATACCGCACACAGACGCAGAAAACGCCGAATACGAGCTTTATTCTCACAGACAAAGCACCGACCGAGAGTACGAATATATCTTCAGGATCGTCAAGCGCGATTTCTACAAAGACATGGAAACATAATAGGGTACCTCTAAAAACCGCTTTGAAAAGAGAAAATGAGATAGCTGCGTCGGATACAAGGAAAGCCTCCTAACCGGGCTGGCGCCCGGTTAGGAGGTTTGACGCAGTAGACGGCGTGGATAGCTCTTTTTCTCTCAAATTGGGTTTTTAGAGGTTCCCAATAATATAACGCTGAAATCTGTCGGTTTCAGCGTTTTTTCATGCGGCATTTTCTGAATTTATTCCAGATGCTAAAGATTATTTTAAGAAATCCGTGTTATTATAAATACATCAAAGCAACCCCCTACAACAAAAATCAGAAAAAGAAAGGAACGTGATCATTATGAAAAGATCAGTAAAAACCGCAGCTTGTATTTGTGCTTTGATTATGGCTGCAACATCGGTTTCCGCCGTCACCGCTTACGCCGACAGCACCTCACAGACCTCTGCAGCTGCTCAGGCGGACACACAGAAGCAGAAAGCAAAGAATGTAAAGATCGGCAAAGTTACCGCCGTAAACGGCAGCGAGATAACTCTCGCACTCGGCGGATATGCAAAACCGGATAAGCCCGCCGACGATACGGCAGCCGGTGACAGTACAGCGGCAGCGAAAAAGGAAAAACCCGAAAAGCAGCAGAAAGCGAAGCCTTCCGACAGTGCGGCAAGCGGCTCGGATACATCTGCCGACAGCGCTTCCGGCACAGCAAAGGCGAAGTCCGGGGGCAGGCGCGGCGGCAGGCATAAAGGCGGCAAGTCCGGAGAATTCACCGAAAACGGCAGCACCCTGACCATAACCCTTACCGACAGTATTTCCCTCAAAAAGAGCGGTAAGGCTGTGACAGCTGCCGACATCAGCGCCGGTGATATTCTTACGCTCAGATACAACGGCAGCGGTGAGCTTGTCGGTATAAATGTATCGGGTGAAAAAACGGAAAAAGCCAAGCCCGAAAGCAGCACCAAAACCAAGGGTGTGCGCAGGGACAGGAAAGCGGATACAGAGCAGGCTGTTACCGCGTAACGCAGATTCTGCCTATTACTGATAAACACCATTGAAAATGAACCTCCGGCACCGACAGATCACGGTTCCGGAGGTTCATTTTCAGTATTATTGCGAAATTCGCCGAGCCGCGCAAGCGAACATGACAGCGGTTCTCCCATAATGACGGTTCAGCGCTCTATATCAAGATAATCAGCAAGACCCGCAGACGACATAAAACAGTTCATGACGATGAACTTTTTCTCAATAAGACCGGGATATCCGGGAGCATACTTCTTAACATAATCCCTGAGGTGGTCGATACAGAACTTTACGTTATCGGCGTGCGGAGCTTTCCTACGGTCTGATTGCCGGATGCAGCGGACATTCCGGCACCAATCATGCAGTGACAGAGGCACTTGTCGAGTGTTCCGCCGGTTATACCGGATGATCCGGCTTTTCGTCACTTTCTTCCGATCGGGTTTTAATGAATAATGAATAATACAGCAAAACAGCACCGACGATGTCGGTGCTGTTTTGCTGTGATTGCGTTACAGAAAGTATATCCGTACTCCGGGCTGCGAGGCAGAAAAATATCCCGCCTCGGAAAACTCGAGACGGGATTGTCAGCGCGGACTCCGCGCCTGTGATTGCGTTACAGAAAGTATATCCGTACTCCGGACAGCGAGGCAGAAAAATATCCCGCCTCGGAAAACTCGAGACGGGATTGTCAGCGCGGACTCCGCGCCTGGTGGAAGCGGGTGGATTCGGACCACCGAAGCAAAGATGCAACAGATTTACAGTCTGCCCCCTTTGGCCACTCGGGAACGCTTCCTCATATAAAGTTTCCGTTACCGGAAACATTCCTGCCTTGCGGCAGTGCAAAATATATCAAAATGCGGCATTGGCCGCATATCGACGATATTTTGTTCGTGCAAAGCACTGGAGCTGGTGGACGGACTCGAACCCCCGACCTGCTGATTACAAATCAGCTGCTCTACCAACTGAGCTACACCAGCATAAAACACCGGACAAAGCCGACGTTCAAACTGCTTGATTATTATATCACGACAGCTTCGGTTTGTCAAGTGTTTTTTTAAAATTTTTTCAAATAATTTTTCGGCTGCATCCGGATATTGCTTATAAACGCCCTTCCCTGTCAGCCGGAAGCCGTACATTTAAGCCTTTTGCCGTCAGAAAATCTGTCCGGGCAGCTTCAGCTTTTCTTTGGGCGGGAAGTCTTTGTCAAACTCCTCAACGTCCTTATCATCGACGTAATACCCTGCCGGGGTCTGATACACGCCTGTAACGCCGCCGAGATATCCCGGTATAAGCTCCCTGCACAGGAAGAAAGAAGCGTCCGCGTCCTCCGGCAGATCGTGATATCTTATACCGAACCTGCTTGAGTAATCGAACCCGCTTTTTCCGTAGAAGCCTATATTACCCTCGAAAAGCACAGCGCCGAAGCCCATTGCAGCTGCCTTTTCAAGCGAGAAATCAAGCAGTATCTTGCCGAATCCTCTGCGTTTGAGGTCATTGGCTATACATATCGGTCCCATTGTCAGAACGTCGATCACTCTGCCGTCGTCGGCGTTTATGATCGTTTTCATGAACATATTCTGTCCTATAAGCCTGCCGTCCTGCTCCATTACAAAATCGAGCTCCTTTACAAAAGCCGGGTCATCACGCAGAACGTGGATAACGTAATGTTCCGAGCATCCGGGGCGGTAAACGTTCCAGAATGATTCTCTGATCAGATCCTCGACGGCTCTGTGATCTTCGGGTCTTTCTTCTCTTATGATATAATTTCTCTCCATTTTTTCTCCCTTTCATTTTTATCAGCACCCGGCAAAAACTATCAGTCGGGTGCATCGTCACGCTGCCGCGGTGCAGGGCGCGCAGCCCTGCCGCCGTCCGCGCAGGACAAAGCGCGCAAGCGCAGGTGAAATCTCACTGCCCCGGTTTGGCAAGATTCTTAAGCCAGCGCTCCTTTTTGAGCCACAGATGAAATACCACCACCTTGATAAGATCGAGCAGCTTTACGCACAGATACAGCATGACAGGTCCGATATCGGTCATAAAACCGAGAATGAACACCATGGGCAGCATTACGACTATCGTTATCACGGAGTCGGTGTACGCGCCCATTTCGGTATCTCCGCCCGCTCTCGAAACAGCGATCTGCGCGTTCATATATACCCATACCGGCATAAAGAAAGCCATGAGTATCACCATATCACGGCATATATTGACTGCGCTTTCGCTGAGCTTTCCGAATATCAACGGTATTACGAGCGTCAGTGCGAACCCGAATATCATCATGATAAAGCCGAATACCGCAGAACCCGAGAGCAGCCACGTCTTTTCCCTGCGAGCCTTTTCCAGCTCACCCATGCCGAGCGTTTTTCCGAGTATGACACCCGTTGCGGAGTAAATTCCGCCGAATGCCACGAACACAAGATTTGCGATGGAGAAGCTCGAAGCCATGCCCGAAACAACGTCCGCACCGCCTCTTCCGTTGTATATCGCTGTCGTTATCGTCTCCGACAGTATCCACACCATTTCGCAGAACAGAACAAGCGATCCCTTTTTCAGCATGGTGAGGAACAGCTTGCCGTCCACCTTGAAAAAGCGGCTCAGTTTCACCGCGAAATCGGGCTTTTTCCGTATGTATATCACCGCAAATATCACAAATTCCAGCACTCTCGCAATAATGCTCGCTATCGCCGCGCCCTCAACTCCCAGCGCGGGACAGCCGAGGTTGCCGTATATCAGCAGCCAGTTGAAAAGCGTATTTGTCGCCGTTGCCGCTATCGTCACGGCAAGCGGTATCCTTACCTGTCCGATATCACGCAGCGAGCTCGCTATGCACATCGAGCAGGTCATGGGTATGCCCATGAAAAACATTATATGAATATACTTCACGCCCTCATCGAGTATGGCGTCGGCCTGGGTATTGCCGATAAGCATCAGCGACAGGACCTCGCGCGGGAATATCGCGCATACAAACAGGAACGGCACGAACGCCGCAAACCCCATCACGAGCTTGAAACGAAATGCCTGCTGCATACCGTCCGGGTCATCTGCGCCGAAATACTGCGTCATGAAGATACCGCCCGCCATGCAGATAGCGTTGATGTACACCGTGAACACGAAAAGCACCTGTCCGGCTACATTTACGCCCGACATGGGTATATCACCGAGTCCCGATACCATAAAATTGTCGATAAGCGAGACAAGGCTCTGTATCAGCTGCTGGAGCATTATCGGCACAGCTATCGCAAGCGCTTTTCCGTAGAATCTGCGCGGTCCGAACAGCTTCTTTTGTTCTGTTGTTTCCATAATTATTTTTCTTTATCTGTAAATTCCTTTATCTCTTGTTCAAGCAGACGGTACACATTCGCTATCAGAAAACCGTCCGCGACCGCGTGATTCAGCCGTACCGTAAGCGGCATCATCAGCCTGCCGTTTTCCTCGCGGTATCTTCCCCAGCTGATTATCGGCAGGAAATACAGGTAACCGTCCGGAAGCTCGACATTAAGGCTGTCATACGAAAGCCACGAAATATAGGACGCATCGAACCAGTTCGGGTGATTTGCCGCGTCAAGCAGATACTCTCTTGTCTGCTTTGCCCGTTCGAGATCGCTGAGAGCGCAGCGGTAAAAGGTGCCGTAATCTTCGTAATACAGCGAATAAACGGGCGTGCAGGTCTCGGTATCCTCATGGAAAACGTACTGTGTCGGATTTATCACATCATAGCATATCAGCTCATCGGACTGCCAAAGGTACGCCATTCTGTAATCATCGCGTGAATTGAGAGTTTTTGTCAGCAGGTAGAGAAAATCTATATAAAACTTCGTCCCGCACTGTTTTGCGGAGTTCACAAGCTCCGTCACATCTATCCGTGCGGTCATCGACACAGAGCATTTGCAGTCTTCGGTGAAGTGGCGGTAAACGCCTTTCCGGTAATACGTCTGCTTGTCTATGATTTTATGATCCATAATTTCACCTCATGAATGATCAATAATTGCAGTGTCCGTAATATGACGGACGATCCCGGATCATTACCCGATGGGAAAGAATTGCGGAACAGCGGCATGATTCAGAACATAGTGTATTAAGGCAAACTGACGGCTGAACATAAACCGGTCAGCCGTCAGTTTTTATGCTGATTTATCTGCTGTTTCACTTTTCCGCCGCTTCGGCATAGAGCGATTCAAGCAGCGCCTTATCCACGGACTTGCGCTTGTTGTAGATGACGATGCCGTTTCTGTCAAGCACAATCGTCTGCGGCATTGAGGACGTACCGCCCACGGCGTTCCATACCGTCTTGTCCTCGGTATCGACCGCGAACGGCATGGTAAATCCGGAATTTGCGACCCATTCTGCGGGGTCGTCGTCAAGTATGCAGTTGTGTACGGCTACCATTGCGATATCGTCGCGGTGCGCTTCGTAAAGCTCGTTGAACAGCGGGAGCTCCTGAACGCACGGACCGCAGTATGTCGCCCACAGGTTGATAACCACCGGCTTGCCCTTAGCGGCGCTTACAGAGAATTTCTCTCCGCCGAGACACTCTATCTCAAAGTCCGCAAGTCTGTTTCCTTCCTCAAAACCGACGGGGATTACGACTTCCTCGTCCGCCTGCGGCTGCTCCTGCGTTACGGCAGGCTGCGCGGGCTGTACCGGCGGCTCCGGCTTTTTCAGCGACGGGTCAAGGAAATTGAACCATACCAGCGCGAACGCGAGACCGGCAAGCGCGATCCCCCAGAGCGTTCCTGCGATGATCTTTCTCTTCTTCTCCGCGCCGGGCTTGTCACCGGCACAGCCGCCCTCCGGCGCTTTCAGAGTGATGCTTCCCGCCTTTATGGAGATAGCTTTCTGCGCACAGACCTCCATACATTTGCCGCAGTTGATGCACTCATGGTCGCCGACGCGTCTTACTTCCATCTGACAGTTCCTTACACAGGCTCCGCAGCCGTTGCAGCGGTTCTTGTCCACCTTAACGCCTATGATGTTGAACCTGTTGAACAGACCGTATATCGCGCCGAGCGGGCAGATAAAGCGGCAGAAAGCGCGGAAGCAGAATATGCACGCAACGCCTATTATCAGCATTATCACGAATTTGCGCGTGAAGAGAATGTTCAGCATACCGAAGTCGTCCGCGTTGTTCGGATTTGCGAGGAGCATCATCGCACCCTCGGAGGTACCCGCCGGACAGATGTATTTGCAGAAGCCCGGTATCGTGGTCCCGTGCATTATGCCGTACCACAGCGTGATGCCGAAAACGAACACCGCCGTGATTATGTATTTGAGATACGAAAGCGCACGGGTCACCCTGCCCTTGGGTATTTTCGGGGTCGGTATCTTATGCAGGAGCTCCTGTATAAGACCGAGAGGGCAGAGAAAGCCGCAGATCGTTCTTCCGAAAATGATGCCGTAAAGCAACAGTATTCCGAACACATAGAATCCCGCAGTCTTTCCCGAATAAGCAAGAGCGTTCTGGAGCGCTCCCAGCGGGCAGGAACCTACCGCACCGGGGCAGGAATAGCAATTGAAGCCCGGTACGCAGGCGTATTTTGAATTCCCTGTAAAGATCTCGCCGTTGATGAAGCCCTTGATATGAGCGTTATACAGAAGTGCAGCATAGACCTGTATCAGCCGTCTTTTGGAGGGGCGCATGGTTTTTAAGGTTTCTTTATTGTTATCCAAGTCCGACACACTCCGTACATATAGTTATTGCCTTTGACAGTACGGCTTTCGCGCTGCCGTTGTTTATCCCGAGTATAATGAACGTCACAGCAAGCACCAGCACAACACAGCGGACGGCGATGACAGCTTTCCCGTGTGACTTCGGCGCCTCGTGCCCGTTTTCACCCTTTTCGCAGTTCCGGGCATATTCTGTTTCTTTCCGTATGCTCTTGTCCCGCAGGATAAAGGCAATGCTGAGTATGCCTATCCCAACGGCAGCCCACGGCACCACGAACAGCACCATAGCGGCAAGCACCGCTTCAAGCCCTTTCGGGTCGGACTGCGCGAAGTTGTTCGAGTTAGTCATGTACAGGACTATCGGAACCATTGCCAGAGCGAACCCTGTCCAGCCGCCGACGAGCAGCTTTTTCTGCTTCGAGCGTTCGGCTTTCATCTCCGCGGAAGGCTCCTTAACGCGTGCCACCATAAGGTCGCGCGTGTATTCGGCATCGGTGTACGGCTTGTTCCTGTTCTTAACGCCAAGACAGGCCGCGACAACAGTTACTGTCACCGCAAGCACGAGTACCGGCAGTCCTTTCAGTATCGCATCGGCGGCTATCTCCTGCGAATATATCACCGCTCTCGGATCGGCTGCTCTTGCCGCGGTCCCGGATGTATAGATATTTATCGCCTGCACCGCCATAACTGCCGCATACGTTATACAGAGTACGGACTGAATGATCTTAATGACCGTCCCGCGGTCGGTCTTTGCTTTCGTTTTTTCCACGGTATCACCTCGTAGAACTGTTTGGGTTTCCGTTTGCCGTGTATATTATAACATAGTTTAAATATAAAGTAAATAACTATTTTGTAAATCCAGCCGATTTTTGTGATTTTCTGCGGTCAGTGTTTTCTTTCCGTCGATTCCCGTCATTTCAGCTCATTCCTTTTCGGCGTGCAAAGGAGAACGTACAACAGATAAAGTACTGCAAGAGCGATACGGATGCAGATATTGAGCATCTGTCCGCCCTGCTCGCTGCCGGCGATGTCGGTAAGCAGCTGTGCCGAACCGAATCCCGACAGCACATTGTTGAGCGAGTGGAACACGATGCAGGGTACAAGACTGCCTGTTCTGATAAAGATGAACACAAGCAGGAATCCCACTGCGACAGCGTAGATTATCTGCAGGATATTGCTGAAAAGATCATAGCCGTTGAACAGGTTCACGATATGCCCGATCCCGAATGTCACGGCGGAAACTATTATCGCTGCGGTCATGTTGTTCTTTGCCATTCCGCGGAACAGGAACCCGCGGAAGATCATCTCCTCAAGGAAGCCGACAAACAGCATGAAGACCGTGTGTATCACGAGCGGCACGGAATCGTACTGCGGCGCGAATCCGAATATAATACCCACCGACGCGGTCAGCAGAAGCGGGATATAGAAAAGCATCTTTCCGGCGGAAACTTCCGGTTTGCAGAGACCGAAGTACTCTTTCAGCCCGTTCTTAGCGACGAACACGGCAAGCACGGCGGCGAGCGCGATGTCGAATACGGCTTCAAAAACGAACGGTATGCCGATAAGCTCCGAGAGATTCATCATAAGCGACGAACCGACGACGTAGATCACTATGATAATTATTGCAAATGTGACTTCATTTTTATCGAACAGCTTTTTCATATCAGTTACCTCTCTTTACGGCTCCGACAGCACCGGTGAATATATTTTCGAGCAGCTTTATAAAATATCCCTCGTCGTATTCGAGCGAATTGTTCGCAAGCAGGCTTGCTGCGCCGTGAACACAGATAAAAAGCAGCGCAAAGACCTCTTTCGCCTGCTGCATCGTAAGTTCCGCGGCTTCGCAGAGCGGCTGGAGGATAACATCGAGACTGTCCGCTTCGAGCAGCTCTTTAAAGCTCTCGTTACGGAATTTTCCGGACTGGAACAGGAAAACGAACAGGGGCTTTTCCTCGTTTGCGAATCGGATATAACGCAGTCCTATCGACATCAGCGGATTCGGCGCGTTTTCGTCCGGTGTCATTATGAACCCGGTGTGCAGCTCGTCCGCCGCCGCGTAAACGTCGGCTTTCAGATTATCAACAGACTTGTAATGATACATCACCGGCTGTGTGGAGCAGCCGAGCTCCGCGGCGACTCTGCGGACGCTGAGACTTTCGTCACCCTCTGTACGGACTATCTGCAGCCCCGCTTCTATTATCATTTCCTTGGTGATCTTCGCCTTGGGCGGCATAATGACCCCTCCTTATGTAACGCTTGTTATATAACGTTTGTTATTATACCACCTGAAATTCATTCTGTCAAGAGATTTTAATAAAATTCCACATTTTTTGTTCCGGGATTTTATTATTAAATATATTGACAAATTTGTTCTGTGATATTATAATATAGAAGTGACTTACTGAGGTTCGCATTACATACAGGCTGTACAGGGCAAAGGACATTATGACGGTATTGCCTGCAATGTGAGCAGATACGAAGAGTCACGGCTATACGGCACAAAGGACGTGTGTCTATCTGGGCGGTATTGCCTCAATATTTCTGAAAGATAAAAGGTGACAACAATGCTTGAACAACTGATATCCGCAGCGATCATGATATTATCGCTGCTTGCCGGAGCTGCCGCGGTATTCGCAAGATCGACCGGCACAAAAACATGGGCTGCCGCAGCATATTGCAGCTCTTTCGTTTACGCCGCGCTGAACTTTCTGGCGCCCCAGTTCGGTGACAGCGCCGTATTGCCCGTTACTGCACTTTCGATGATATCCCTCGCGGTAGCAGGACTTTCATTCGTGTTCGCAGTGACCGAAGTAAGCGGCGTGCTCGTACCCAAGCCGTTCAAATTCGCGGCAGCGGGTGTGACCGGCATTTTCGCGCTGTTCATGATGACAATGCACATTCACGGAATGGCAATAAACAGTGCGGTATATTACATAATGGTCGGTCTCATGGCTGTCCTGACCGCCGCCGTTCCGGTATATGCGCTCTCCGCAATGTCCCGTAAGCTCGTCAAGGAGTCCCCGGCTGTGAAAGCGATCGCGGTGATCGCGCTGCTTCTCGTTATCTGCGTAGCTATCGGCGGTTTTGTTCCGGGTCTCGGAATACTCACGGCGATCGCCGTTCTCGTATCGGACATCGTCCTGCTCTTCATGCTCAAAAAGCTCGACATCGCGGATATCCTCGAATTCGGCAAGAGCTGCGGTATCGACAGCACCAATGACGGCGTTATAATCCTCGACAGCAAGAAGAACTACCTCTTCGCGAACAGGACCGCAAAGAGCGTGTTCCTCGAACTCTCGGAATCTGACCGCGGAAAGCTCAGCGAATTCGTTTCTACCGTTACCGACTCTGACTCCATAAAGCGCGGAGACCGTGTATTCTCGCTCAAAAAGACAAGCTACACCGACTACCGCGGAAGCTGTGACTGTATCATTGTCATGATACGCGATATTACCGAGCAGGAGCTCCGCAACACCAGACTTACCGAAGAAGCCGCTATCGACAGCATCACGGGTCTTTACAACCGCACAAAGCTTATTGATCTTCTCACAGAGGCCTGCAATTCGGAGAGCGGTACGCTTCTCAATATCAGTTTCGACGGTTTCAAGAGCATCAACAACCTCTACGGTCACGAGGAAGCCAATAAGCTCATCGCGGCATTCGGTACGCTGCTCAAAAACAACACAAATTCCGACGATATCAAGGGAAAGCTCGGCGGCGAGATATTCTCCGTGTTCCTCAGAAACTGCACCAGCGAAGGCGTTATCGCACATCTCACAATGAGACTTGAGGAACAGATAACCGACGCTATGAAAAAGCAGCTCGGCGATACTTCAAGCATTTCCGTAGGTGTTTCGATAGGTGCCGTGACCGTTCCGGACAACGGCAGAGATTACGAGACTCTTGCCGCTTTCGCGGACGAGGAACTCGACAAGATCAAGGAGAGCGGCGGCCACGGCTATTCGCTGCGTTCCGGCGGAAGCAAATCGGGATATTCGGAGAGCGACTTCGTTGAGCTTACACCCGATTCCGCAAGTGACGGCGAAAAGCCCGCAGAAAGCCCCGCCAAACCTGCCGAGCCTATTGAAGAGCTTAACGAGATAGAGATCGAGTATCTTGACAGAAAGCCCGCCGAAAGCACGGCAGCGGCAGAAGAGAGTATATCTCTCGATGAGCTTATCATAGAGACTCCCGCAAATAACGATACAGACACAACATCCGAAGAATGATAATACCCCCGCCGCCGGCGGGGGTTATTGTTTGTTAAGAAAAGAGAGACTTTAAGAGATTTGAGAGATTTGAGAGAAGGGGCTCTGAGTCTGTCGGTCAGCCCCTCTGGTACGTTGCTGTTCAATATTCTCTGCTATACCTTCTGCCTTCGGCTGATGGGGCTCTGCCCCAATCCTCGCCGGAGCGTTGCCCCGGACTCGACCAAGGCTCCGCCTTGGATCCAAGGACGCGTTTAACGAGAGACTTTTAGAGATTTTCAGAGAAGGGGCTCTGCC
>CACZGM010000028.1 GCA_902780695.1 uncultured Ruminococcus sp.
CGGTGCCGATTCCTACAAGGTTTACAAGGTAGTTAACGGCAAGCTGAAATTCGTCACCGAGACAACAAAGAACGCTGTACGTTTCAGCGCGAAGTCCGGTTCGACAGTTACATACTCCGTATCTGCGGTAGCAGGCGGAAATGAAACAAAGCTCACAAAGAGCGACCGCGTAAGCATCAAGGTAAAGTAAAACTCACATAAACAGCGAACCCCCCGGCTGCTGCCGGGGGGATTTGTTTTTGTTTCTGAAGGGAACCTCTAAACCATATTTCACGGCTTGTTTACGTCGTCATATAATTTCTTGAACCCCTCAAAATAACGCACATAGTCCGGTCTGTACTCTTTGCCTTTATAGCGTATCACAAGCGCACGGCAGCCCGTGAAAGCCTCGCGTCCTATACAGGCTATGGCGTCCGGTATGGTCAGACTTTTGAGCGAGGCACAGCCGTAAAATGCCGACGCTTCTATATACCTGACACTGTCGGGTATATTAATGCTTTCGAGAGACGAGCAGCCGGAGAACGCCGCTTTGTCTATCAATGTAACGCTGTCCGGTATGACCGCGCTTTTAAGTGAGGAACATTCATAGAACATTTCCCTGCCTATCTCCGTTATCCCGTTCGGCAGCGTTATGCTTCCGAGCGAAGAGCATTTCCAGAACGCACGGTCTCCTATACGTTTTACGCTCTCCGGTATGGTGATGCTTGTTACGGCTGTACTGCTGCGGAACGCGCCCGAGCATATCTCCGTAACACGTTTCCCGTTTATGACAGGCGGAATGTTAACTTCTCCGCCGGTTCCGCAGTGACCCGTTATGAAGATCATACCGCTGCTGTCTTCTTCCCAGCGGAAGCCTCCTGCGGGTATCACATTTTCATCGGAGCCCGTCTTTGCGGTCGGAGCTCCGCACTCGGAACAGAACGCGCTGTCTTGTTCGAGAACAGCTCCGCATCTCCGGCAGTATGCTTTTTCGATCATTGTCCCGCAGAAACGGCAGAAGTTCGAGTTATCGGATATCTCCTTCCCACAGTTGCGGCATTTCATGGTATTGTCCTCCTTTTTGTAATGATAGTTAATTGTCGAAATCACGATCGCAGATATTACTGTTATTATAGCATCATTTTGCCGGAATGTCAAACCGTGTCGCATATCATTGACATTATGCCGGATATGCTGTATAATGACAGAGAAAGTGAACGATCCCTTTTGCAAGGAGGAACGGCAATGATAAACAAACTGAAACGCCGCATAAGCGAATATTTCGTCGGAAAGGACGAGACCACGGAAAATCTGCTGATATGCCTGCTTTCCGGCGGTCACATACTGCTTGAGGGAGTCCCCGGCGTCGGCAAGACCACCCTCGCCTCCACGCTTGCAAGGGCTGTGGACTGCGATTTCGGCAGGATACAGTTCACGCCCGACACACTTCCCACCGACGTTATGGGAACCGAGATATTCAATATGAAGACCGGCGAATTTGAGTACCGCGAAGGCGCGATAATGCACCAGATAGTGCTTGCGGACGAGATAAACCGCACCTCGCCCAAAACGCAGTCAAGCCTGCTCGAAGCTATGGCGGAGGGACAGACCACCGTAGGCGGAGTAAAGCATAAGCTCCCGGAGCCTTTCATGGTGATCGCGACGCAGAATCCTGTGGAATTCATGGGTACATATCCCCTGCCCGAAGCACAGATCGACCGCTTCATGATGAAGATAACCATAGATTACCCCGACGAATCCGAGGAGCTGCGAATGACAAGGAATATGCTTGCGGGAAAGACTGCCGATACCGTTGAAAGCGTCGTCACGGCAGCCGATGTCATAAAGCTGAAAGAGCAGACGGCGGCAGTCACAATAAAGGAAGATGTTATACGCTACGCGAGAAATATCGCGGAAATGACAAGAAACGAAAAGCGTTTCGTCCTCGGCGCAAGTCCGAGAGCCGTGCTTGCTCTCGTGAAGGCTTCACAGGCGAAAGCGATGCTCGAAGGGCGTGATTTCGTGAAGCCCGACGATGTAAAGGCTGTGGCTCCGTTCGTGCTCGGACACCGTCTGACCCTTACCTCGGAAGCGAGGATAGCGAAGGAAGACAAGGACGACATACTTCAAAAGCTGATCTATAAGACAAAGCTGCCGCTGTGATGCGATGTCTGCTCAGTATCCGCACGCTCTTTGTGCGGTATAGCCTGAACTCAAAGGATTTTTATGAAAAGAAACAGAATTATCTGGCTTTGCCTGTGGATACTGTCCCTTGTCGGGATAAGCATAAAGGGCGGAGCGGTGACATACGGGCTTTTCGCTCTGCTTACCCTTGTACCCGCTGCCTCCGCGCTGTATCTGCTGGCAGTATATATGCTTTTCCATATATATCAGAACCTCGGACAGAGATTCGTTTCCGTGAACGAGCCCGCCGATTACCGCTTCGCACTGGTGAACGAATACCCGCTTCTTTTCGTGGGGATAAAGGTGCGTTTCTTCACGGGGTTTTCAACGATCACCGACCTTGACAGCGACACGGAATATGAGCTTAAACCCCACACACGCACGGAGAAGCAGACAAGACTTATCTGCAAATACCGCGGCGAATATGAGATCGGCATAAAGGAGATCGAGATACAGGACTTTTTCCGCCTGTTTAAGATACGATACAAAAACAAGGAGTGCATACACGCCGTAGTAAAGCCGCAGCTGATAAAAACGGACTCACTCGGCGGGATAGAGCTTTCCGACGCGGTAAAGGAGTCGGAACGCGGCAGATCGGAGCCTGATATCATTAGCCGCGAATATGTTCCCGGCGATGACCGCAGATTCATAAACTGGAGCCAGTCCGCAAGAACCGGCAGCCTTATGACAAGGGAACTCACCGGCTCCGACCACCGGGAAGTCACTATAATCACCGACACGTTCAGAACCGGCACCGAACAGTCGGAGTTTATCCCCGCGGAAAACAAGATACTCGAAGTCACGCTCGCCGTGTCATATTATTTCTGCCGAAGCAATATCCGCGCCGCATCATATCATCTTTCACAGGAGCTTGTGCGCCTGACCGCCGACAGCACGCAGAAATTCGAGGAATTCTACGAGGGGGTTTCGGAGATGATGTTCGACAGCCGCAACACCCATAAGCGCCTGTATGATGCCGTTACGCGATGCCCGGATATATTTGAGAGCTCAATGGTGTTCCTTATCCTGTCGAAGTGGGACGCGGACGCCGACGCGCTGTTAAGTCAGCTTGAAGCCGGCGGGCTCTGCACCGTGATATGCTTTATCGGTGACAGCGAAAACGACCGCCCTGACCTGTCCTGCCACAGGAACTGCCGGCTTGCAGTCTTCTCGCCTTTTGAGGAGCTGTCAAAGGAGGCGGGAGAATGAGTGCTCTGTATGACATCATAAATATCCTGCCCTTTTCCATGCTGGCAGTGATCCTTTTCGGCTCCTGCACAGGTATGCCGGAAAACAGCGCGGCAGGCTTTATAATATGCCTTGTCCTTTCGCTCTGGATAATATCCCTGCGCAGCATGAAGCGCAAAAACAGGCTCCGCAGTATCGGCATTGCCGCTGTATTCATCATCGGACTGACAATTGCCGCCGGTGCCGAAACCCGTGAGCTTTTCATAAAGGAATATTTCTGGACTGTCCACCTTGTCTTTCTTACCGCCGCCGCGCTGACCGCCGGCATCCTTGCCGCAAAATATATATGGATAAGGCGCATCACCGCTGCCGCGCTTCTGATATACTGCATAGCCGGGACGGTGCTGTCACGGGAGATAAGCAAGGAGGCCTTCGCGCTGATATGCTTCATTGTCCTCGTCCGTCTCGCGGAGGAGATACAGCGTGTGTGGGTAAAATCCGGCAGTCCCGGCATGAGAGAACACATCACACGGGTATCCCCGATACTGCTTGCGGTCTGTCTGACAGTGTATCTCATTCCCGCACCCGAAGAGCCTTATGACTGGCAGTTCGCGAAGGACATATACACCGGCGCATCGTCTTTCCTCAACAGGATCTACGGCTATATCACCCACCCCGCCGATGATTACGGCAGCACGGGCTTTTCCGACAGCGGCGCGTTCCTTGCGGGGCTTAAGGGCAATGACGAGGAAGTGCTTGTCATCACGGCAGGCAATACGATGATAAGAAGCTGCCGTCTCGTCGGCTGTATAAGCGGCGATTTCACGGGGCGCGAATGGGTATTCGATACCGCCGCCGAAAGCAATTACAGAATGACGGACGCGGCAGAGACCTCCTGCGCAGCAAGAAAATACGCGGGAGCCGCACAGTCCGATCTGCTGCAAAAGACCAATATGTTCTGCGAGAACTATATGTACAATACAAAGTACATCTTCTCGCCCGCAAAGATACGGACTGAGGCAACGCAGGAGAAGTTCCCCGGCATAACCGAAAGAAACGGCAGCATCATCTCCGGACAGAGGCTCGGCTTTAAAGACAGCTATCTGATATCCTGCTATGTGCTGAATTACGGGAGCCCGGAGCTGCCGGAGTTCCTTAATAACGCGGAGCCTATCAGCGAGGACGAGTGGCAGCAGACAGCGAAAGCGGAAGGCATATCCGATAAAGAGGGCAATACATACGAGGATTACCTTAATTACCGCGCCGGAATCTACGAAAAATACTGCCGTCCGCACGGCTTATCCGAACGGGCGAAAGCTGTCACCGACGAGATAAAGAACAGCTCGGAAAACAGATATGATGCCGCCAAAAAGCTCGAAACGTACCTCAGAAAAATGGAATATTCCACGAATGCCGGACCCCTGCCCGACACGGTCACAGACGCGGAGAGCTTCGTCGATCATTTCCTGTTCACGGCGAAAAAGGGCTGGTGTATGCACTTCGCTACGGCATTTGTGCTTATGGCGAACGAAATGGGCATTCCCTGCCGTTATGTGCAGGGCTACACCGCGAAGCGTGACATAAGCGGAAATATGATCGTCAAGCAGAGCAGCGCCCACGCATGGCCGGAGGTATATTTCGACAATGCCGGCTGGGTAGCGTTCGAGCCCACACCCGGCTTCTCCGTTCCCGTTGGCTGGGGCAGGCATGAAAACACCGCGGACGATGACGGCGGAGATAACGGCGATGACGCGGAAAGCGATACCGATGAAGAAGACGGCAGTGAAGAGCCGGTTCCGACAGAGATCGACCCGCTGATCTTCATTATCCCCACTCTTGCAGTCATCGGATTTCTGCTGATCTTCTATATCGTGAGCCGTTCGGTCTCACGCAGAAAGTACGAACGAATGCTCCCGCAGGACAAATTCACATATCTTACACGGCAGAATTTCCGCCTTCTCGGAAAGCTCGGCTTCCCGATAGAAAACGGCGAGACGCTGTCGGAATACCGCGGCAGGATAATGCGCTCCGACAGGCAGGATATCAAGGAACAGCTCGGATTTATCCCGCTGTATGAAACGCTGCTGTACTCGGACAGGGAGATCTCCGCCGGTGATATTACGGCAGCGGAAGCCTCACACATCGCTCTGCGCACGCTTGCCAGAAAGAACAGCATTAAATTCATGCAGATCCCGCGCAGTCAATAGTGTATTCTGTAATTTCGTGTTATGAAATCTCTGCAGCCTCCTTTCATTTCAGGCAGAACGACCCATTGATGTATCTCTGGAATACAGCAGTCTGTTTAAGGCAGAAGGTATAGCACAGATGCGCGGGCGGTGCTGCAAGCAATAGGGAGCTGACATAAAGAAACAGCTTGCTGTGATCATCCACAGCAAGCTGTTTTTGTATTTAAATCCAAACGGGTTTTTGCCATTTCCACTGCTTTTCAGTCCGCAGCAGCGTCCGGTCTGGGGGTTCCGCACTCGGGGCAGAACTTGCCCTCATTTTCGTGTCCGCAGTTCGGGCATTTCCATGCCTTCGGCGGGGCATCGGCACCGCACTCGGGGCAGAACTTCGAGGTATTGATACTGCCGCAGACGCACTGCCATTTGCCGGGTTCGATCCACGATGCCGTATAAATCTTCGGCTGCTGTGTAAAACCACTGGGAAAGATACCCATCATGGGCTGGAACATCTGGGACGGGGTAACGGGCGGACCGTATGCCATCTGTGCAGTCTGAGGAATGAAGTCCATGCACGCGATAGCGCCCTGGAGGGTATTTGCCGCATTTTCGTAAATTTCCTGCTTTCTGAGGTATTCCTCGCGCTCCTCGTCGGTCATATCCTCAGGCAGCTTTTCCTGTTCGAGCTTATCCATTCGCCTTTTCCTCCTGTTCCTTTATGATTTCCGCGGCATTATTAAGATCAACACCGCTTCTTGAAAGCCGGAGATTTATCACAATTCCCACAAGTATCGGGAGATAGAACGTAAGGAAGCGCCATATAAATGTCGATACCACGGTGTAATGCGCACCGAATATCCCCTTGAAGAACGCGGCGTAGCTTCCCTCCGCAGCTCCCATAGCTCCCGGCAGCGGAACGAATGACGATATCATCAGTACGAACGCCTGACACGCGATGATCGTGAAAAAGTCCGTTTCGGTCATACCGAAGCCGAGATATATGATATAAGTTATCGAAAAATATACAAGGAGCTGTATCACCGTCGCGGCAAACATCTTAAGTATCATCACCGGGCGGCTCTTTATAAACAGAAAGTTTTCATAATACTGCTCAAGCTCGCTGTCTATATACGCGATCTTGTCGTCAACGTCCTTTATTATGCGCACCTTGCCGAGCAGCTTTACCACCGCGTGGGCTATCTTGTTTGTAGCCTTGCGGAAGAACGCGAGCATTATCAGCAGCACTATCACGAACGTGTTTATGATAAATCCGGCGATAACAAGGAATGTCAGCGGTTTGAGCTCGCCCTCGGTAAACATCGGGAGCTTGAACACGAGAAAAACTATCGAATACACCGTAAGGGTGAACTGATACACGATGAACCGGCTGAGCAGTGCGGTCATTGCCGAGCCAAGCGGCAGCCCGTGCTTCATATAGGTATATACCTGCATAGGCTGACCGCCCGACGCGAACGGCGTTATGCAGTTGAAATACTGCCCTATCATGGTAACGAGCAGTGAGGTCTTGAATTTTGTATCCGGTTCAAGGCTCTTCGCCGCAAGGTGCGTGGCGACCGCCTCGCCGAACCAGTAAACGACCATACACAGCACCGAAACGACAAGGAACAGCGGATTCATCGTCCGGAGCGCATTCCAGATATTGTCTATGCCGTCCGAGAACAGAACGAACACCATTATAAGGAACGCGACGCCGCATATTATCAGATTGACTTTGTTGGTTTTCTTTTTACCCATTTTTACCTCTCTCGGAAGACAGATCGACCGTAATTTATACCTTTATCTTACGGTGCTTCCGTTCGGGATATCTCCGTCAAGGAATACTACCCGTGCGCCACCGTCCTCGGTGTTGCAGGCAAGAAGCATACCCTGGCTTTCCTCGCCGCACAGCTTCGCCGCCGCAAGGTTGGCAACGAAGATTATCTTCTTTCCGATAAGATCTTCGGGCTTGTACCACTGCGCAATGCCGGACACGATCTGTCTGCCGTGTCTGCCGTCGTCCACCTGTATTTTAAGCAGCTTCTTGGACTTCGCCACCTTCTCACAGGCGGTTATCTCGCCGGTGCGCAGCTTCACCTCGGCGAACTTGTCTATCGTGATGATGTTCGCCTTGTCAAGATCCTCGTCCTCTTTTATCGTCTTTTGGGGAGTGAGCATAGCATTGAGCTCGTCTATCTCCTTGTCGATATCAATTCTCGGGAACAGCACATCGCCCTTGCAGACGGTCACATTTGCGGGAAGCACACCGAATACCGCGGCATTGTCGTAGGTAACGTCGCCGTCCTTTGCGCCGATCTGCTCCCATACCTTCGGCATGGTCACGGGCATGAACGGGTAAAGCAGCGACGAGCAGAGACGTATTGTTTCAAGCAGATTATAAAGAACAGTCGCAAGGCGTGCCTTGTTCGCCTCGTCCTTCGCGAGTATCCACGGCGCGGTCTCGTCGATATACTTGTTCGCGCGGGAAATGACTTTGAATATCTCCGCAAGCGCGAGGGAGTGCTGGGCTTCGTCGATATACGCGGCTACCGGCTCACGCAGAGCCTTAGCCATTGCGATAAGCTCGTCGTCAAGCGGATCGGGCTGTCTGTCTGCGATAAGCGTACCGCCGAAATACTTGTCTGCCATTGCGACGGTACGGGAAACAAGGTTTCCGAGATCGTTCGCAAGGTCTGTATTTATCCTGCCTATCATTATCTCGTTGGAGAAGTTTGAATCCGAGCCGTAGGGCATATCACGGAGTATCTGATAGCGCACCGCGTCCACGCCGTAGCGTTCTCCGAGAACGAACGGGTCAACGACGTTTCCGAGGGACTTGGACATCTTCGCGCCGCCGAACGTTATCCAGCCGTGGCCGTAAAGGCGCTTGGGCAGCGGAATATCGAGCATCATAAGGATAGCCGGCCATACGATCGAGTGGAAGCGAACGATCTCTTTCGCGGTCATGTGCATATCCGCCGGCCAGTACTTGTCGAAATCATTGTAGGTGCTGTTTTCATATCCGAGGGCGCTGATATAGTTGATAAGCGCGTCCATCCATACATAAACGGTATGTTTCTCGTCGAAAGGAACAGGGATACCCCATTTTACGGAAGTTCTGGAGATACACAGATCTTCGAGTCCGTCCTTGACGAAGTTATTTATCATCTCATTTATACGGCTCTCCGGACGGAGATAGTCGGTGTTTTTGAGGAGGTCAGTGACCTTGTCCGTCATAACGGACAGCTTAAGGAAGTATGCTTCCTCTTCCGCGTCCTTGACTTCACGTCCGCAGTCCGGACATTTGCCGTCAACGAGCTGTGTTTCCGTCCAGAAGCTCTCGCAGGGAACACAGTATTTGCCCTTGTAAGAGCCTTTGTAGATATAACCCTTGTCGTGGAGCTTTCTGAATATATTCTGCACCGTCTCGATATGACAGGGGTCGGTAGTCCTGATATAGCGGTCGTAGCTTATGTTCATGAAGCTCCAGAGCTTTTTGAAATTCGCAACGATGCCGTCAACGTATTCCTGCGGGGTCAGGCCCTCGGATTCCGCCTTCTGCTGTATCTTTGCGCCGTGTTCGTCCGTACCGGTGAGGAACATAACGTCATAGCCCTGCATTCTCTTGAAGCGGGCGATAACGTCGCAGGCCACAGTCGTGTAGCAGTGACCGATGTGCGGATTGCCGGAGGGATAATATATCGGGGTGGTTATATAATACTTCTTGCTCATAAAAACAACTCCTTGTATAATTTATGCCGCTGTTTACCGGACGCAGATTTTTTCTTTCTGAAATAGCATCGTCCGGGCATAGTAAATCAGTTAATATTATATCACAAACAGACCGTTTTGGCAATATGTAAAAAATTTTACAAGAAAAATTTACATTTTTCACATAAAACACTTGATTTTTTTTGAGTTTTCTATTAAAATAGAAGTATGTATAATTTGTGCAGTATGCTGCACGGTCAAAAAAATAAATCAGTCCGCTTTACGCATGTGCGCTGCGCGTATATCCGAACGCGCTGAGAGACGGAAAGCGGCGGCGGACGCGGCTGAAGCCGCAGGAAAGGACAGGTCAGAATTATGTCAAACAGATTATTCCAGGGAGTAGTTCATCAGATGAGAGATACCGTCGGCAGGATAATCGGCGTTATCGACGAAAACGCAACTATCGTTGCCTGCAGCGAGCTGTCGAAGATAGGCACCTCAAATGACTTCTTCTCTATCGAGTTCAGCGATTCTCACGATATCTTCATCCGCGACGGCTATACCTACAAGCCCTTCGGCGTTCATGTAAAGCCGGACTACGCCGTATTTGTCGAAGGCACCGACGAAATGGCAGGCAAGTACGCTTCCATTCTCGCTATCTCCCTTTCGAGCATAAAGCAGTACTATGATGAGAAGTATGACCGCAACAACTTCGTCAAGAACATAATCCTCGATAACGTTCTCCCCGGAGATATCAGCATAAAGTCCCGCGAGCTGCACTTCAACGCGGATATAAACAGAGTTGTTTTCCTCATAAGCATAATCTCGTCCAACGACGTATCGGCCTATGACGTAATACAGAACCTCTTCCCGGACAAGAACAAGGACTTTGTATTCAACATAACCGAGAGCGAGATCGTTCTCGTCAAGGAGATCAAGAGCGGAATAGACGTGAAGGATCTCGAAAAGCTCGCCCGCTCCATAGCGGATACGCTCCAGACCGAGTTCTTCACCCGCGTCAACATCGGTATAGGCACCCCCGTTATCGGCGTGAAGGATCTCGCACGTTCGTTCAAGGAAGCGCAGATAGCAATTGAAGTCGGAAAGGTGTTCGACACCGAGAAGAACATCGTAAGCTACGACAACCTCGGTATCGCAAGACTTATCTATCACCTGCCGACAACACTCTGCGAGACATTCCTCAAGGAAGTGTTCAAGAAGGGTTCTATCGAATCCCTCGACCACGAGACTCTGTTCACCATACAGCGCTTCTTCGAGAACAATCTCAACGTTTCCGAGACATCGAGAAAGCTGTTCGTACACAGAAATACCCTCGTTTACAGACTCGACAAGATCAAGAAGCTCACAGGCCTCGATCTCCGCGAGTTCGACCACGCTATAATCTTCAAGATCGCGCTCATGGTAAAGAAGTACCTGTCCGCAGATCCGATCAAGTTCTGATAAGCTATACCCTGATTGTATCTTCCTGCCGGTCAAACGGCAGGAAGATACGGTTCTGTTTTATAAGGGTGTGCTGACACCAAGCCCTAAAGAAAGAAAAACCGTTATCCTCGATAGGAGATAAATATGGTAGAATTGAAGAATGTTGACGTTCACTACGTTGACGGCGTAAAAGGCGGCGTTGACGCTCTGAACGATATAAATATAAGAGTGAATGACGGCGAGTTCGTGTTCATCGTCGGAGACAGCGGAGCCGGCAAGAGTACGCTGCTGAAGCTGCTCACAAGAGAGATACAGCCAACCGGCGGACGCGTTTTCGTAAACGGCTACAACCTCACAAAGCTGAGAAGACGCAAACTCCCTTATTTCAGACGCTCTCTCGGTATGATATTCCAGGATTTCAGACTGATACCCACCCTTACCGTGTATGAGAACGTCGCTTTTGTGCTGCGCGTTATAGACAAGTCAAAGAAATATATCCGTCAGAGAGTGCCGTATGTGCTTGACCTCGTCAAGCTCAACGACAAGGCAAAAGCCTACCCCGGACAGCTTTCCGGCGGTGAGCAGCAGCGTGTTGCTATCGCAAGAGCTTTCGCCTGCGACCCGAAAATAATAATCGCCGACGAGCCTACGGGTAACATCGACCCGAAGCTGTCATACGAAATAGTGGAGCTGCTTCAGGATATCAACGAGTGCGGAACGACCGTAATAATGGTAACGCATAACCACGATCTTGTAAAATATTTCGGCGGCCGCATCATAAACCTCAAGGAAGGCAGCATAGCCTTCGACGGCTATATAGAAGGAGAATAAGCTATATAATATGAGAATGAGCAATTTCAACTACCTCGTCAGACGCGGGGTAGGTTCGGTATTCAGGAACGGCATGATGTCGATAGCCAGCTTCTCGGTGCTGCTTGTCAGCCTGCTTCTTATGGGGCTCGGCGTACTCGTCGCAATGGATCTGAACATCGTACTGTCAAATATAGAGGAAAAGAACGAGATAGACGTTTACGTTTACGGAGATGTGAGCGACGATGTGCTCAACCACATAACAGATGCGCTCAACGCGAACCCTAACCGCCTCGGAGTAGTGTTCTACTCAAAGGAACAGGCGTGGGAGGACAAGCAGAACGAGATGCCGGAAATGGCGGAGCTTTTCGAGTACCTGCCCGAAAACCCGATGCCGCATACCTTCCGCGTCACCGTAAAGGATATATCGCGGATAGCCGAGACGGCGGAGGAGTTCCGCACCATAGAAGGTGTCGAAAAGGTCTCCGCACCGTATGATTTCGCGTCGGCGCTGGTAGATATCCGCAACACGCTTTCGATAATCGCGTCCGCGATACTCGTCGCAATGATAATAACAAGTATAATCATCATCTATAATGCAATCAGAAGCAGCGTTTTCTCCCGAAAGAAAGAGATCAACATAATGAAGGTCGTGGGAGCGACAAACTCCTTTGTAAAGATACCGTTCTTTATCGAGGGTATGTTTATCGGCGTCGCCGCGGGTGCCGCTTCGTGGTTCGTGACAAAAGTGACCTACGAAGCGCTTGTACAGCTTTTCGAGGGAGATATCACTATCTGGCGCATATTCGGACTTGTCAATATTATACAGTTCGATGACGTTATGTGGTATATGCTTGCCGCGAACTGCCTGCTCGGCGCTTTCCTCGGAGCGATAGGAACCATTATAAGCACGGGCAAGTACGTCAAGGTCTGATAACAAAGGAGATGAAACCCTGCGGATGAGGGTCATGATATGAGAAAAAGAACAAGAGCAATAAGGAATACCGTTTTTGCACTGCTCTGCTGCACCGCAGCGGCACTTGCGGGACAGTCCGCGTTTGTGCCGCCGATCGTTTCACACGCCGATACACAGTCCGACCTTGCGCAGAAGATAAAGGACGCGGACGATAAGCTCAAGGAGCTGGATCAGAAGATCGCCGCGGCGGGAACGGATATAGAATCGAACAAGGAGCTTCAGGACGCCTACTGGGATAAGCTCGTCACAACGCAGAGCAAGATCGACCTCGTGAACCTGTCCGTCGCGGACAAGGAGCAGGAGATCGTCGATAAGGAAGCCGAGATAGCGGCAGTCGAGCTGCGCATCTCCGATACCGAGGCGCGCATTGCCGACAAGGAAGTCCAGATAGAGATGCTCGACAGGCAGAACAAAGAGAACATCAACCGTTTCGGGCAGATAATGCACGCTATGTATATCACCGACTCGGACGACTATCTCTCGATAATCGCGGGTTCGTCGGACTTCTATGACATCTTTGTCAGAAGCGAGATAATGAAGAGCGTCAACGAGCAGAACTTAAACTTCATGCACCAGCTTCTCGCCGATATCGACAGGCTCGAAGAGGATCAGAAGGGTCTGGAGCAGGACAAGAAGAACCTTGAATATGACAAGATAACCCTCGAAGCGGAGAAGGACGATCTGGTAGATCAGAAAACTTCTCTCGACGAGGAAAAGAAGTATTACAACGATCTCAACGGTCTTTACTGGGACGAATACAACACCTACGCCGTGAAGATAAAGGATCTCGAAACGCGTCAGGCTAACCTGCAATACGAAAAGAAGGTCACACAGGCAGACCGCGAAAAGGCTGAAAAAGCCCTCGAAGAAGAGATCAGACGCGCACAGGAAGCCGCAAAGCACAATACCGTATATGATACCGGCGAATGGGCATGGCCCGTATCACCGAGCTTCACGCTGATAACCACATATTTCGGCTACGACGCATGGAGAAACGGAAACCACGGCGGTATAGACATCGGCAACAGCGGTATGATGGGTGCCAATATCTACGCTTCAAAGGGCGGCGAGGTCATCGTCGCAAAGACCACATATATACCCGGCTACGACTACGGAATGTATGTCGTTATCGACCATGGCAACGGCTATCAGACGCTTTACGCGCATTGCAGCGCCATATATGTAAGCGTGGGTCAGGTCGTGAACAAGGGCGACTGCATTGCTGCGGTCGGCTCTACCGGCTGGGCTACCGGTCCGCACCTGCACTTTGAGGTGCGCAAGGACGGCGGACGCATCGATCCTCTCGGCGTTGTGGGAATGCCCCAGTAAGCGCGGGATTAAGGAAACAGTATGAACAGAAAGATCTCAATAGGCATTGCCTTAAGCATAGCGGCAATAGCCTGTGCGGTGACGTTCGTCATCACAATGACGGTGTCGCTGAACAACTACAACGAAAAGGTCGCAGATGTGCAGCAGCGCGGAGAGATGTACACCAAGCTGCAGGAAATAGATTCCTACGTCAGGAACTACTCACTGTACTCCGTGAACGACGCCGATATGAAATACGGCGTTTACTCCGGTTATCTTGATTGTATATCCGACAGCGCGGCAAGATACTACACCACCGACGAATACTACTATAAGACCCGCCTCGAAAGCGGAAATGTGGTCGGGCTCGGATTTGTCTTTGAAAAGGAAGAGAGCGGCTACATCAAGATAACGCAGGTATATGAGGGTTCTCCCGCCGGAGAAGCCGGAATACTTGCCGGAGATATCATAATCTCGGTGGAGGGCGTAAGCGTCCTTGAATCGGGATATGACACCGCAAAGGAGCAGCTTCGCTACGGTGACGAGGGAACAAAGCTCAGATTCACCGTAAGGCGCGACGGTGAGGAAACGGAATACAACCTTGCAAGAGCGTCTTTCGGCATACCGACGCTCGACGCGGTGCTGCTTGACAACGGCATACTGTACTTCACGTTCCTGTCCGTCAACGACGCGACCGGCACAAGAATGCAGGAACTCCTCAGCGCGTACAGTGAAAGCAACATCTCCGGATATGTGTTTGATCTGCGCGGCGTTTCAAGCAGCGTTTATTCGTCCGCTGCGGCAGTCCTCACTCCATTTATGGAAGCGGGAACGATAGCTTCGGCGGTATATAAGAACAATTCGACAAGGATCGTCGCGGAAACTGCGGGAGGGGACTTTACAGGGCTCCCGATAAGTATTATAATAGACGAAAAGACCGGCGGCTCGGCAGAGCTTATCGCCGAAGCGCTCCGCGACCGCGCGTCCGGAGTCACCGTAGGCGAGAACACAATGGGCTACGGCACACTTCAGGAGACCCGAACCTTCAACGACGGCACGGCTATCGAGATATCGGTGGCGGTCATACGTCCGGAAACGGAAAACGGTGAGTACAACGAGACCGGCATAACACCGGAGTTTTTCGTTGAGTACGACGGCGACCGCGAAAGCGATCCGACACAGTACGTTTCGTCCGGCGACCCGCAGCTCAAAAAAGCGATAGAGGTCATCCTTCCCAAGACGGCCACGGCAGCGGAGAACACGGTGCAGACAGTGCCGGCGGAAACAACGGCTCCGGAAGAAAGTACCGCTGTAAGCGATGAAACAACGAGCCGGCACGGCGAGCCGCAGCCCAACATTCAGGGCGAACCGCAGCCGAATATACAGGGCGACGTAAGCCGTCCGACAGAGGAGCAGATCGCCCGCGAACAGCATCATGCTCCAGAAAACGACCGATAAATAATAATCCATATAATAAGAAAGGAACCAAAACCATGGCAGCTAAACAGACAGTATTGACACAGGAAGGACTTAATGCCCTTGAAGCGGAGCTTGAAAATCTCAAGACCGTCAAGAGAAAGGATATTGCGGAGAAGATCAAGGTGGCTCTCTCCTTCGGAGACCTTTCGGAAAACTCCGAGTACGACGAAGCGAAGAACGAGCAGGGTATCATCGAAGCCCGTATCGCCGAGATCGAAGCAACACTCAAGAACGTTAAGGTCATAGACGAGGACAGCCTTTCCACAGAGCACGTTCAGCACGGTAACAAGGTCACTGTGAAGGATATTGAAGAGAACGATGTCCGCGAGCTTCACATCGTAGGTTCAAAGGAAGTCGATGTAAAAGCCGGAAAGATATCCGACGAATCCCCGATCGGCAGAGCTCTGCTCGGCCACAAGAAGGGCGATATCGTTGACGTTGACACACCCTCGGGAATACTCCAGTTCGAGATACTCGACATAGGCAAGTAAACAATAAACACAAAGGACGTATTTAATATGGCAGATGAGATAAGAACCGAAGAATTAAGCGAAGAAGAACAGCTCGAAAACCTTTCCGAGCAGCACAGGATAAGAATAGAAAAGCTGAACAAGCTGAAAGCGGACGGCAAGGATCCGTATATTATCACCAAGTACGATGTTACAACGCTTGCAGCGGATATACGCGACAATTACGACGAGCTTGAGGGCAAGGACGTTTCCATTGCCGGAAGAATGATGACCCGCCGTATCATGGGCAAGGCGAGCTTTGCCGACCTGCGCGATACGAGCGACAGAATGCAGATATATGTCCGCATAGACGAGATCGGCAAGGAGCAGTTCGACGAGTTCAAGACATGGGATCTCGGCGATATCATAGGCGTAACCGGCTATGTGTTCAAGACAAAGACAGGTGAGATATCCGTTCATGTAAAGAGCATAAAGCTGCTTTCAAAGTCGCTGCTGCCGCTGCCCGAAAAGTGGCACGGCTTAAAGGACAAGGAGGAGCGCTACAGAAAGCGTTACCTTGATCTTATCGCAAACCCCGAGATAAAGGACACCTTCGTCAAGCGCTCAATGATACTGCGCGAGATAAGAAGCTATCTCGACGGTCTTGGATATGTTGAAGTTGATACACCGATACTGCTCCCGCTGGAGATAGGCGCAGCTGCACGTCCGTTCAAGACACATCACAACGCGCTCGATATAGATATGTACCTGCGCATTGAAACGGAGCTCTGTCTGAAAAGGCTTATCGTCGGCGGCTTCAACAAGGTATATGAGGTAGGGCGTATCTTCCGCAACGAGGGTATGGACGCTACGCACAATCCCGAATTCACCACTATAGAAATGTATCAGGCATACACCGATTATTTCGGTATGATGGATATAATCGAAGACCTCTACCGCACCGTAACATTGAAGATCTGCGGCACCGATACCGTACCGTATCAGGGCAGGGAGATCGCTGTCGGCAAGCCGTGGGAGCGTCTTACGATGATCGAAGCGGTAAAGAAGTACGCGGGAGTTGATTTCGCGGACTGGGCTGATGATGAAGCCGCGAGAGCCGCTGCAAAGGAAAAGAATGTTGAGCTTGAAAGCAAGACCGCAACAAAGGGCGAGGTACTTATCGCATTCTTTGAAACATTTGTTGAAGAGAACCTCATACAGCCTACGATAATATATGATTATCCCGTTGAGAATTCCCCGCTCGCGAAGCGCAAGCCCTCCGACCCGATGTTCACCGAGCGTTTCGAGTATTTCATCAACGGTACGGAATTCGGCAACGCGTTCTCCGAGCTCAACGACCCGATTGACCAGCGCGGACGCTTCGAGAAGCAGGTAGCTGCAAAGCGTGCGCAGGGCGGAAATGACGCGCAGGTAGATGATGACTTCATCACCGCGCTTGAATACGGTCTCCCGCCTACCGGCGGTCTCGGCTTCGGCGTGGACAGACTGGTTATGCTGCTCACCGACAGCGCGTCTATCAGAGACGTGCTCCTCTTCCCCACAATGAGACCGGAGAAGAAGTAAACGGCGGACGCGCCGCGGCGAATATCGTTCTTTGAACGGCCAAGAATGTATTTGCGACCGATTTGCGACCAAAAGAGCACACGCTCATAAAAACAAAAAACTGCATTGTTTCACGGCAATGCAGTTTTTGTTTTATCGGTCACGCACGGCAAGTACACTGTCAATTTCCCGTCCGGCATAAATTATACGTGCTACAGTAACTGTTTTGCAAGGCTCGTCGACCCAATAGAAAATATCATAGTTTCCGACGACGATCTTTCTGTATTCATATTTCAGAGACTTTATCGGGATATACACAGGGTACATATACGGCTGTTCCGCCAATTGACTCACGCTGTCCGCGATATTGTCCGCAAGCCTGTCCGCAGCGCCCGGGTTATCCAATTCCACACCGATATATTCCGCGATCTCAACGAGATCGTTCATTGCAGCGGGAAGATATTCGATCTTATACATCACTTACCTCTCGCGGCAGCTTTCATAGCGTCAAGCACTTCTTTCTGCGAAAAGCGCTTGTTCGTTTCGGCAGCCTGCCTTTCCGCCTCCGCAAGTTTTAAATATACCTCGCTGTCAAACCGCATATTCTCAAATGCTTCCATACTCATAACGACCATATCACCATAGCCGTTCTTCGTAAGGAATACGGGCTGTGCAGTTTCGTGAACGGTTCTTGATATATCGGCAAAATTATTTCTGAGGTCAGAGACCGGTCTTATCATATTCATAATATCACCTCCGGCTATATTTTAGCACAATTATGCTAATTTGTCAAGCGTTAAAACAAAAACCGCACCTGCGAACAGATGCGGTAATTCTGCGTATTGTGCGGAAAGAATACTTAACGCTTGCTGAACTGGGGAGCACGACGTGCAGCCTTCAGACCGTACTTCTTTCTTTCCTTCATTCTGGGGTCTCTTGTGAGGAAGCCAGCCTTCTTGAGTACCGGACGGAGCTCGTCACTGTACTGGAGAAGAGCTCTGGAGAGGCCGTGACGGATAGCGCCTGCCTGACCTGTAACACCGCCGCCTGCAACTGTGCAGACGATGTCGAACTTGTCGATAGCGCCTACGAGGTTAAGGGGCTGACGAACGATGAGCTTCAGGGTATCAAGACCGAAATAATCGTCGATATCTCTGTTGTTGATAGTGATGGAGCCGCTGCCGGGATATACACGAACGCGGGCAACAGAGTGCTTTCTTCTTCCTGTTCCGTAGTAGTAGGATTTTGTATCATACATAGACATATCCGTGCGCCTCCTTAAAATTCAAATACTTCGGGCTTCTGAGCAGCATTCTTGTGCTCTGCGCCGGCATACAGACGAAGTCTTGTGAGAGCCTTGCGTCCGAGTGTTGTGTTGGGGAGCATACCGTTTACAGCGAGCTCCATAGCCTTTTCGGGTCTTGTAGCCATCAGCTTTTCATACTGAATAGAACGAAGGTGGCCGATATAACCTGTGTGCCATCTGTAGTATTTGTTCTGGAGCTTGTTTCCTGTGAGAACAGCTTTCGCGCAGTTGATGATGATAACGTGATCGCCGCAGTCGCAGTGGGGTGCGTATGTGGGCTTATTCTTGCCGCGGAGCATTAAAGCTGCCTGAGCTGCCACACGGCCGAGGGGCTTGCCTGCCGCGTCGAGTATATACCACTTGCGCTCTACGTTTTCTGCCTTGGGCATATAAGTAGTTGACATATTCTTTTCCTCCTGAATTTTTAGTGAACATTCGTTATTATAGCGATTTCAAACGGGTTTGTCAACAGTTTTGGCAAGAAAAATCAAAATATATCGCATTTTCTCTCTCATTTTCTTCATTTCTCTCAATTTCTCTCATTTTCTCGCTTGCCGTTTCATTTTACGGCAGCGGCGAACGCCCCGGCGGGGAACGCCCCGCAGCGTTTTGCGTAGCTACATTCATCTATCGGCGGCGGGGAACGCCCCGCGGCGTTTTGCGTAGCTTCATTCTTCTTTCGGCGGCTGCAGCACCTCGGTTAGTTATTCTCATCAAAAAACAGCAGCTTACTATGATCATCACAGTAAACTGCCGTTTTTAATTATTGAAATTTTCGCCAACCCCTCTGCGTTTCAGTCTGCGGCTGCCCTTTGCTGTATACTCTGAAATACTGCATTTGTTTAGGGGGTCAAGACCCCTTTTTTAAAGGGGGATTGCGGGGGGTTGGGGGGCGGCGCCCCTTCTCTGAAAATCTCTCAAAAATCTCAATACGTTAACGTTATTGTGCCGCCGTTTAAGAAGCTCTCTGTGTTTTTGAGAAGCTGTGTTGCATAGATCTGACGTGCCTTGTACAGGTTCTCACCGTTCAGATTGAGGATTATCTTGCGGTCAGTATTTGACGAATATATGCGCACGGTATCCCTGCCGTCCACTCCGTCTGCCTTGTCCTTGTAGTTATATACTATCTCCGCAATAAGGTCACCCTTGTCCTCGTCAAAATACAGCTCCTCACCGGACGCGGAGATAAGATACTGGTAAATATCCTTGCACGCCTGCTCATCCCATGTTTCGCCGTTTACGGTGAACTTGTGGATATCACCGACTTCCTCGTCGGCTGACTTTATCGTTTCAATGCCTATATTGATCTTTCTGCCCTCGCTGTCGCTATAGTCTATCGAATCGAGAGAGTAGATATACGGCATGAGGAACAGCTTGGACATTATCTCCTGCGGCTGCACAGTGAGCGACGGGATACTGTTTCCGTCAAACTTGTAGATCACATTCGGCACTTCACTTGTCATTCCGTAGAAGCCGTTCAGCTTTTTGACTTCCTCGCCTTCGTCGTTCACCGACTTCTCTATTATAGCCGCGCCGACCGTCAGCGTGTATGTCTTTTTGTTCGTCTCTACGGTAACGACGCAGTTCGGATTGTTGAGTCCCGCCGTTTCTATATCGCTTTCCGACGGATCGACACTCTCCGCCGATACGGCGGTAAGTCCGAACAGTCCGTATATGAAATCCGCAGAATCCGTAAGATCCGCATAAGCCGTGTACGGGCTTGTAAGGCGGTAGGAATACACCTGTATGGTATCCCCGGACTCTTCGTCGGTCTCGATACTTTCTATCACTATCGGCTCCGGCAGATCAACACGTTCTACCGTCATTTTCAGCACCGTCTCGTCACCCGATGTGTCATAAGCCGGTACAGCCTCTGTCTTCACAAATCCGAGCGCCTTTCCGGTAAAGCCGGAGGTCTTGCTCTTCATTGCGGTATAAACATTTCTGCCGTCCGGAGTCACATAAACATACGACGACTTGTTCGGCACTTCGTTGCCGACTTTCAGCGTAAATTCGGTGTTGTCGCTGAACTTCGCCGTTATCTCCGCAGCCGGCTCCGAAAGGCCGTATTTTTCAAGCTCCGAGCTGTCAGAGACCTCTATGACGAATTCCGACGCTTCAAAATCCACGGCATAGCCGGCTGCCGCCGCAACGGAATCGGTATCGAGCGGAGCATTCTCAAGTCCGTATATCGTCCATGCGGTCTCACCGCCGTTTTCACCCGCGGGAACCATCGTGTAGCTGCCGGTGGGGTTCGTAACGTCTATGCTGACTGCCTCGCTCTCCTCTCTTTTACAGAGCACCGGCGCGGCAGATGCCTCACTCGTTGTCTTAGGCGCTTCCAGCAGAGATGCCGCGGTATTGCCGCTCTCCTGCGGCTTATCCGCCGGAGCGGTCAGCATAAGCACGGCTGCGACTCCGCCAAGTACGGCAAGTCCGATCAGCGAAAATATAATTATCTTTGCATTCTTGCCCATTATAATCTTCTTCTCCTGATCCATACAACTATTCCGATAATTATGATCACAACAGGTATGACTATCGCGAATGTAATGCCTATCGCTGCCTGTGTACCGCGGTCTATCTGATATGTCTCCGCGGCGAAGGATTTTTCAACTATGCTTATCGTCTTTCCGGTGTTATCGGAATTGGCATCGAACAGCGAGAGTGCCGCTTCGCCGTTGCTGTAATTTGAAGCGGTCGTGAAATAATCTGTAAAGAGCTGGTCGCTTCCGCAGACTATAACCTTGCTGTATGTCGGCTGATTGTTGTCTGCGAACTGCACCTTTGATGCTTCAACGATAACGTCATACGATGTGAAGCTGTCCTCTGTGGGAGTCCAGCTCTCGTCCGCGGTGAACGGGAACATTATGCATTTCTCGCCGTAAGCGCTCGCTACGGAAACATTTGCGAGGTTGCCCTCATTCTCCCATAATTTTATTACAGGACGGACATAATAGCCTATAAACGACGTTCCCGACGACTTCTTCATAATGTCGTAGTACGCGGTCTCGGTATTCATACTTATATCCTGCATAACGGGAAGCGCCGAGCCTGTATAATACGCGTGGTCGGTGTCGAACTGCAGGACATATCCGCGTCCGACTTCGATACCCCATTCTTTCAGGTACTCGTCAAGGTTCGGAGTCTCGGCAGGGTCGGGAGTTGCTATATAAATAAGATCCTTGCCGTATTTTCCGTCATTGGAGAGCCATGTGTCTATCTTTGTTATCGAATCAAGGCTGTAGTCCTTTGTGGGACCGTGTATAACGAGGATATCGGTGTCCTCCGGAACGGCTTCTATACGCTCGATCTCGGCGTTCTGTACCACATACGCGTTATTTGTGAGTATCTTTTCAAGCGCGGAGCTGTCGGATTCGCCGTAGCCCTTGACGAAAGTAACAACAGTCGGGTCGTCGAGCGAGACAGACATTATCGCGGAAACGAGCTGTTCCTCGGCAGTGCTGGAATAGTCCGAAACGGTATATCCGCCGTAGTTCACATACATACTTGCTTCGCTGTACGAGTACGTCTTGCCGTCATTCAGCTTATACTGCATAAAATCGTTGATCGAAAGTATGCGGTATCTGCCGGTCTTTTCGCTCTGGACTATGACCTGATAATTCTGGAGCGTTTCAACGTAATTGTTTGTGAAATCCGGGTCTTGCAGCAGGTTGACATACTTGACCTTAAATCTGCTGTTGAGCGAGACCATTTTGTCGAGGAACTCGACAGTCTGCGCGTAGAGCTGCCCTGCGCCCTTGAGCTCGTCCTTGTCTGCGGTGACGAAGAAGCTGATGCTGTCGTCAAGACCGCTTACATAGTTCACAGTCTCGTCGCTCAGTGTGAATATCGAGCCGGAGGTAAGGTCGGCTTCGACATTGAAGCGTTCGAGCACAAGGTTAAGAACAATATTCACAAGCACTATGCCCGCGATGAACAAAACGGTGAAAACCACCGACAGCGAGCCGCGCTTGAATTTCTTGCTTCTGAACGGATTTTTTCTGTTCTTTGCCGGGGTCTTTTCCGGCTTTTTCTCTGTTTTTACGGCAGTTTCCGGTGTTTTTTCGGGAGCGGCTTCTTCCGTTGTCACGGTCTCGGTCTCCTGTTCTTCACCGGTCTGCTCTATCATTATATCTTCATTTTCAGCCATTTGCTAAACTCCTTATTTGCTGATCATATCTGTGATCTGTCTTGAAATATAAACCCCGCACGGAGTACGGCAGAAATATCGCCGACCCCCATTCATTTCTCGCTGCACTCGTCCATAGATGAAACTCTGAAATACAGCTTCTGCCCGCGCGGGCTTCCGCGCTCATGCCCAGCGGCGGCGTTCAAGCACGCGGACGGTGAGGAAGAGGAAGATCACGACAGCACTGACGAAGAAGATAACTCCGCCGAGGCTGAATATTCCGGTGGTGAACTCATAGTAGCGGTCGAATACCGAAAGCTGCTTGATAACGTCGGATACCGCCTGTATCGGAACGACCGAGGCGAGGACATTTATCAGCGCAAGTGCGGCATTGAGTGCGATAGAACCTATCGCGGCGACCATCTGGCTCTCGGTGAGGGTCGAAACGAACAGACCCGCCGAAACGAATATCGCACCGATAAGCGCGAGAGCAACGAAGTTTCCGAGGATTATCGCCCAGTTTACAGCGGCGAAAAAGCTCAGTACCACTCCGTAAAGAAGCATTACCACATCACCGAGCATGAATACGATGTACGCGGAGAGGAATTTACCGGCTACGAGCCGCATAAGCCCGAGCGGAGCGGTGAGGAGAAGCTGGTCGGTGCGCTGCTTGTTCTCGTCCGCCATAAGACGCATCGTAAGCACCGGTACAAATATCATATAGACATAGAACATTCCGAGGAATACAAACGAAATATCCGTGCTGCCGACAGCTAAAGCGAAATACCAGAAGAAAAATCCCGAAAACAGAAAAGATACCGCTATGAATACATATCCTATCGGGGATTTGAAATAAGCGGAAAGCTCACGCTTCATTATTGCAGTCATTTATTGTTCTCCCCCTTTTCGAGCCTGTCGAATTTTGTCTCTATCTTTTCCGCTCCGCCGTATTCGTCGCCCGTCGTGAGCTTTAAGAATACCTCTTCGAGCGAAAGCTCGTTGGAGCGCATCATAATAATCGGGTAATTCCGTGCCGCGAGCTTACGGAAAATATCGCGGCGGACATCAGCGCCTTCCTTCGCCTCAACATGGTACTCATAAACCCGCTCGTCGATCTGTCTGCCGACAAATACGCGCTCAACATCGGTTATACTGTCAAGTATCTTCTTTATCTCGTCGGTGCTGCCCTCGATGTGCATTACGAGCTTGTGATCCGCGGAAAGATTGCGCGCAAGGCTGTCGGCATTGTCGTTTGCGACTATCCTGCCCTTGTTTATGACAACTATGCGGTCGCACACCGCCTGCACCTCCGGCAGTATATGCGAGGACAGTATCACGGTATGGTTCTTTCCGAGACGCTTGATAAGCGTGCGTATCTCGATTATCTGCTTCGGGTCAAGTCCGACTGTCGGCTCGTCAAGTATCAGCACTTTCGGGTTGCCGACCAGCGCCTGCGCAAATCCGACTCTCTGCTTGTAGCCCTTGGAAAGGTTCTTTATCAGCCTTCCGCGCACATCGTTGAGCTTCACGATATCGCATATCTCCGCGAGGTGAGATTTCTTCGGCAGCCTGCACTTTTTGAGACTGTACACGAAGCTCAGATATTCGTCAACGGTCATATCGAAGTACAGCGGAGGCTGCTCCGGCAGATAGCCGATGAAGCTCTTTGCCTTTATCGGGTCTTCGAGGATATCAACTCCGTTGATGAAAGCCTGCCCCTCTGTAGAGGAGATATATCCCGTGAGCATATTCATTGTGGTGGATTTTCCCGCGCCGTTCGGCCCGAGAAATCCGAGTACCTGTCCGTCCTCCGCGGTGAACGAGATATCGTTTACCGCCTTTTTCGGACCGTAGCTTTTTGTCAGATGTCTGACTTCTATCATTTTCAAACCTCCTGCAGAGCCGCCCGCGCTCTTTCCGGTTTACGCCTGTGCCAAAGAGAAAGAGAAAGCCAATGCTTCGCGGTTTGCCGCTCTTTAGTTACAATATTACAGTATAAAAGTGAAATTTCTGTGTTATCATTTTGAAAGTGTAGGTATATCTTTTTCAATGACCGTCTTCTTATCGGCTTCGAGCTGCTGTCTGAGCTCACCGAGACCTCCGAATTTCCGTTCGCCGCGGATAAACCGCAGGAGCTCAACCCGGACGGCTTTTCCGTAAAGATCACCGTCAAACCCGATTATGTGAGTTTCCATATTTTCGGCATCGTCCGACTTTACCGTCGGCTTGACGCCGATATTCGTGACCGCGGCATATTCCTTACCGTCAAGAATGACGGTGCTCGAATAGACCCCGCGTTTCGGATGTACCATAAACGCCGGTATATCCTGATTTATCGTCGGAAATCCTATCGTCCTGCCGAGAGCCCTGCCGCGCAGAACCGGCAGCGTGTACGACAGCCTGCGCCCGAGCATCACTGCCGCGCCTTCCGTGTCGCCGCCGCGTATAAGCTCGCGTATGCGCGTGGAACTTACCGGGATATCTCCGATGCAGACCGGCGGCACTATCTCAAAGCCCATACCGTACTGCACGCAAAGCTCCCCGAGCAGCAGCGCGTTTCCCCTGCCGCCCTTGCCGAAGCGGAAATCTCCGCCGCAGCAGACATAAGCTGCGTTCATTGTTTCGATCACAATGTTCCGGAAAAAATCTTCCGGCGACATATCCCGTATATCCCGGAACTCATACGCGAAGATATGCTCCGCGCCGAGCCCGGTAAGCAGTCTTTCCTTGTCATCATACGTCATAAGGCAAATATCGTGCCTGCCGCCGAATTTCGGCAGCTCCGGCTCACCTCTGAACGTCATCACGGACACGGGTGTCCCGAGACGCTTTCCGGCTTCCACGGCGCTGTGTATGACCGCCTGATGACCTATGTGCAGCCCGTCGAAAAATCCGAGAGCCGCAGCTGTCCTTTCCCGTCTGTTATCTGTGCTCATTATACCATTCTTACGCCTTTGAGATCGTTTATATCTTTAAGTTTGCTGTCGGAAACGATACGCACCCCGTCCTGCACGGATTCCTCCGACAGACGGCGCTCTTCCGACCCGAAAAATCTCTGTATCACGGCAAGGTCTTTTTCCTCGCCCCTGTTCCCTATTCCGATGACCTTACCCGCCGCCGAGAGTATGCGGTACGGACCCTCCTGCCGGTCAAGCTCGACGCGGTTTATGTCAAGCACAACACCGTTCAGGAACATTCTCGTCTGTGTGTCGTTGAGCCTTGCCGCAGGCAGCGAGTTGAATATTATGTCAAGCGGCATCAGCATCTTCTCTACCGCGTCCTGTCCGCCTGCCTCGCTTGCGGCGCGGACTTCTTCCAGTCTGTAGCAGTCGCGCAGAGTGAAGTTCCCGGAGCGCGTGCGCACAAGGCTCGTCATGATCGCGCCGGTGCCGAGTTCTTCACCCATATCGTGTATCAGCGTTCTGATGTAGGTTCCCTTTGAGCAGGAAACTACCATTGTGGCGGTATTGTCGTCAAATTCCTCGAATTCCAGCGAGTTTATCTTTATAGGTCTCGGCTCACGCTCTATTTCAATTCCCTTTCGCGCAAGCTCGTAGAGACGCTGTCCGTCAACCTGCACCGCGCTGTACATCGGCGGGGTCTGCATCATCTCGCCTATGAACTTGGTCTGCAGCTTATACAGCGCGTTATGCGGCACGACATCGTCACAGGTCGAAAGCACGTTTCCTGTGAAATCCTGTGTGTCGGTCGTAACGCCGAAGCGTATCCCCGCGCGGTATTCCTTGGTGTTGTCCGGGCAGTAATCGACGGCTTTTGTGGCATTTCCGACAAAAATCGGAAGAACCCCCTCCGCCATGGGATCGAGGGTCCCTCCGTGACCTATCTTCTTTGTTCCGCAGAATTTCCTCATTATCGCCACAACGTCGAATGAGGTATATCCTTTTTCTTTATAAATACAAATGACTCCGTTCATCCGAGCACCTTTCCGATCTCCGATACTATACGCTCCTTTGCTTCCGCAAGGCTTAAGCTGCCGAACGAGCAGCCTGCCGCGCGCTCATGACCGCCGCCGCCGAAAACGGAGCATATTGCCTGTACATTGATATCCTTGTTGGAGCGCAGAGAAGCCTTCCAGCTCCCGCTGCTGCGCTGTTTCATCACAACACTGACCTCTACGCCCTCGATACAGCGCGGTATCGCGGAAATGCCGTTAACGTCCTCCGGGTCTATGGAATCGAGCTGATCTTTGGACACCGAAACGAGAGCGCACTTGCCGTCGAAGAAGAACTCAATGCTGTCATATATCTTTTTCTCCAGCTCTATGCGAGCCTTTGTCTTGAGGTCGAAGAACACATAGTCGAGCTCCGAGTGGTCATGCCGGTGTAAAGGCACGCAGCGATCTGCGGATCGAAAAGCTCCCCGCCGCCGAGCTCAAGTATTACTTTATATACAGTCTCGGCTGCCGCAGCCGCATGGGGCGCGAGCAGCAGACGCTTCGCGAAATCGACGTGCGAGATGTGATGATCTATCGCAAGGTCAATCTTATCGCCGTACTGCTTGTCGAGATCGCCGAGCAGCTTTCTGTCGGCTACGTCAACGGTGATATATGTCTGCGGCTCGAACTCCTGCACCTCAACGGCTTTTTTCATGAAGTCGTAGCGGTGGGATATCTCGTCCGCGCAGATATTTTTAGCTTTTTTTCCGAGCTTCTGGAGTGCGCGGCACAGCGCGAAAGCACAGCCGAGCGTATCTCCGTCCGGGTTCGCGTGGGAAATTATAACAAAGTTGTCATGCGCTTTTATGAAATCATCGGCTTCGCTTACCGCAATAAGTTCAGACTTCATCGCTCATACTCTCCTTATGTCATTCGTTGTTTTCGTCCTCGCTGCCGCCGTTTTTGTCTTCGCCTATATGGAGCGAGTCTATGATACCTGTGATCTTCTCGTAGTATTCCTGTGAATTGTCGGGCAGGAATATAAGTCTCGGCATCTTGCGCATCTTGATACGCGCGTTTATGCGCCTTACTATGAATCCTGCCGACTTTTCGAGCGCGTCCGCGGCACCCTGCGTTTTCTCCTCGTTGCCGAGAACGGAAACATATACCTTGCAGTATGAGAGATCGCTGGTTATCTCAACTCTCGATATCGAGACGATCTCCCCGCTCACGCGCTTGTCCTTTATAGCGGGAAGGGCTGCCGAGATCTCGCGCTTAACGTCCTCGGTCAGCCTGCTTAAATTGTGATTTGCCAAAACTGCACATCCTTCCGGCGCTTACGCGCTTGTCCTTTTGCAGACACTTTTATGCGCGCATCGTGCGCGCTTTGGGTGTCTGCTGCCAATGCCTCCTGCATTGCGCGGACGGGACCGGCTTACGCAGCCGGCTCGCGCAAGGGCAAGGCCCTTGACCCAAGTCCCGTAACACGGAAATTTGAAAGAAAGATTATTATTTTTATTAGTCGCGGTATTCCTCGGTGATATAGGCTTCAAAGATATCGCCTTCCTTGATATCGCTGAACTTTTCAAGGCTGATACCGCACTCATAGCCCTCGGCTACTTCCTTGACATCGTCCTTGAAACGTCTGAGACCGCCTATCTTGTCCTCCGCAACGACTATGCCGTCACGAACGACTCTGATATTGCACTTTCTCTCGACCTTGCCGGACAGCACATAGCAGCCCGCGACAACGCCGACACCCGTGATCTTATATACCTGACGCACTTCTATGCGTGCGCAGTCAACATCTCTGAACTTCGGTGCGAGCATTCCCTTTATGGAAGCCTCGATCTCCTCGATAGCATCGTAGATTATGCGGTACAGGCGGATATCGACACCGTCACGCTTTGCACTCTCGGCAGCATCCGGGTGAGGACGCACATTGAAGCCGACAATGATAGCGTTTGAAGCATTCGCGAGCATTACGTCGCTCTCGCTTACGGCACCTACCGCACCGTGGATTACCTGAACGCGCACTTCGTTGTTTGAGAGCTTTTCAAGCGACTGCTTCACAGCCTCCACCGAGCCCTGTACGTCTGCCTTTACGATGATAGGCAGAGTCTTCATCTCGCCTTCCTCTATCTGTGAGAAGAGGTTGTCGAGCGTTACCTTTCTGTAGAGCTTGAACTGCTCTTCCTTTGCGTCGAACTTACGCTTTTCGACGAGCTCTCTCGCGAGCTTCTCGTCCTCAACGACGGCGAAACTGTCACCGGCGCTCGGAACCTCCGAAAGACCCATTACCTCAACGGGAACGGAAGGACCGGCTTCCTTGACTACTTTTCCCCTGTCGTCGCGCATAACACGAACGTGACCTACCGATGTACCTGCGATTATAACGTCGCCGGTGCGCAGTGTACCGTTCTGTACAAGAAGCGTTGCGACAGGACCTCTGCCCTTGTCGAGACGCGCCTCGATAACGGCGCCCTTTGCGAGTCTGTCGGGGTTGGCCTTGAGATCAAGCACTTCCGCGGTGAGGTTCACCATTTCGAGAAGTGTGTCTATGCCCTCTCCGGTCTTTGCCGAAACGGGAACGCATATAACGTCGCCGCCCCATTCCTCGATAACGAGGTCATGCTCGGTAAGAGCCTGCTTTATCTTTTCGGGGTTCGCACCCTCTTTATCCATCTTGTTTATCGCGACGATAATGCTTACACCGGCAGCTTTCGCGTGGTTGATAGCTTCTATCGTCTGCGGCATGATACCGTCGTCCGCGGCAACAACGAGTATGGCGATATCCGTCATATTCGCGCCTCTCGCACGCATAGCGGTGAATGCCTCATGTCCGGGAGTGTCAAGGAATGTGATATCCTTGCCGCCCGCGTTCACGCGGTAAGCACCAATGTGCTGTGTGATACCGCCGGCTTCTCCGCTTGCAACGGAAGCGTGGCGTATCTTGTCGAGCAGCGAGGTCTTTCCGTGATCGACGTGACCCATAACGACAACAACGGGAGAACGCGGCTTGAGATCCTCCGCTTTGTCCTCATCGTCCTCGAACAGACGCTCTTCTATCGTAACAACGACTTCCTTCTCGACCTTCGCGCCGAGTTCCTCCGCAACGAGTGCTGCGGTATCGAAGTCTATAACCTGATTTATCGTACACATCTCACCGAGGGACATGAGCTTCTTGATGACCTCGGTAGCGGTGACTTTAAGGCGCTGCGCAAGCTCGGACACCACGATCTCGTCGGGTATCTGCACCTTGAGCTGCTGCTTTCTCGCGCGTTCAAGTTCAAGGCGTTTGAGCTTCTGCGCTTCGGTTTCGCGGTTCTTTCCGCCGAACTTGTCGCGCTTGTTCTGCTGTGATTTCTGATTTATCTTCTGCTTCTTTGAGAAGGAATCGTCTCTGCGTCCGCCGGAACCGTTCTTCTGCGAAGCCATGGTCTCATAGCGTTCGTTGTACTTGTCGAGATCGACATAGCTGCCTCTTGTATCGACACGCTTGGTGACTACCTCGCCTCTCTGTACGGCTTCACCCTTGACTTTTGCCTTGGGCGGCTCGTTTGTCTTTACGGTGCTCAGATCGACCTTTGCTTCCATGGGGCGCGGAACAGGCTTGTTCTCCCTGCGTTTGTTTTCGGGGGACGCAGGCTTCTCCTGCTTTTTATTCTGCTGCTTTGCGGGAGCGGGACGGTTATCCGCAGGCTTCGCCTCCTGCTTCGGAGCTGTCTCCGCGGCAGGCTTTTCGGGCGCTTTTGTCTCCTGCTTGGTCTCCTTTGCCGGAGCAGGTTTAGCTTCCTTATTATCCGCAGCCTTGGCGGGCTTTTCGGCCTTTTCCGTTTCGACGGGTTTCTTTTCCTCCGCCGCCGGCTTCGCGGGTTTAGCCTTCTCTTTCTCCTTCTCGGGCTCCTTCTTCGCAGCTGGCTTGCTGTCTCTCAGCGCGAAGTAAGCGTCGAAGTTATCTACCTGACTTCCCTGCGTGATATGTTCGAGCACGATATTCATTTCCGCGACGGAAAGAGACTGCCCGGATTTCTTTTCCGCACCAGTGCGCTCCTTTACTATCGCGATGATATCGTTCGGCGTAAGTTCAAGATCCTTCGCCGCGTCCTTTATTTTGCATTTCAGCTCTTTTGTTGCCATTCGTTTTCCCCCGGTCAATGAATGTTTTTTATTATCGAACCGTAAAGTCCGTCATCGAGAACGGCGAATACCCCCGTCCTCTTACCTGTTGCCTGTTTAAGCTCATCGAGCGTTTCCGGTATCTCCGTGACACCGACGCCCGCCTTTGAGCACCCGAACCGTACTTCCTTCTTCGTCTTTTCAGAAAGGTCGGACGCTATGAGGACTCCGCCGACTTTCCCGGCATTGTCCTTTACTTCGCCCATGACCGCGTCAAAGCCGCATATCAGCTTTCCCGCACGGCGGCAAAGTCCGAGTGTTGCAAGTATATTATCCATTTTGCAGCTGCTCCCTGAGGCTCTCGTATATCTCCGCCGGTATCGCGCATTTCAGTGCTCTTTCGAGACTGCGTTTCTTCACCGCTTTCTCGAAGCACTCTCTGTCATTGCAAATATATGCGCCCCTGCCGGACTTTTTTCCCGTAAGGTCAAGCGAGATGTCTCCGTCCTTTGACCTCACCACCCGGAGCAGCCCCTTTTTTCCGAGCATCTCGTCACAGCCGAGACACTTTCTGAGCGGTACATTCTTTCCCATAATGTCCTTTTCACACACTCTCCGTTATCCGGAGATCATATATCAGCCCTCGAAGAATCCGCTTTCGGGCTTGATGTCTATCTTGAATCCCGTAAGTCTTGCCGCGAGCTTTGCGTTCTGACCCTTGTTTCCGATCGCAAGCGAGAGCTGATTGTCCGGAACCACTACCGAGCAGGCTCTTACTTCTTCGTCGGGTATATCGACGCTTATAACGTTTGCGGGCTTGAGTGCCTGCTTGATATACTCCTTCGGGTCATCGCTGTACTTCACGACATCTATCTTCTCGCCGCAAAGCTCCTCGCATATCTTCGTGATGCGTCCTCTCTGCGGTCCGATGCACGCGCCGAGCGCGTCAACGTTCTCGTTGTTGCTTATCACAGCCACCTTGCTTCTCGAACCCGCTTCACGGCTTATGGATTTTATCTCCACCGTGCCGTCCGCTATTTCCGGAACTTCAAGCTCGAACAGCTTTCTGATAAGGTCGCGGTGCGTTCTCGAAACGCGAAGCGTAGGTCTTCTGTCGGCTGAGGAAACTCCCGAAACGAATACCTTTACGATATCGCCCTCATGCAGCACCTCTCCGGGTATCTGATCGTTCCTGAACAGCATTACCTCGCTGCCGTTGACGCTTACAAGCGCGTTGAGCGAATCTGTCTCGATCTTCTTTACCTCGGCGGAGATAGCCTCGTTCTGGAGGTCGCCCCACTGCGCTACGAGCTGTTCACGCTCCACTTCCTTGATTCCCTGCTTTATGACCTGCTTTGCGGTCTGGGCGGCTATTCTTCCGAAGTGCTTTGTGTCGAGCTTGAGCGGACACATATCGCCGATGTTAAGGCGCTTGCTTATCGCTCTCGCATCTTCGGCGGATATCTCGTTTGCAGGATCCTCGACTGTCTCTACCACATTTTTGAGGATAGCGACATCGAACCTGCCCTTTGCAAGGTCTATATCGAAATGTATATTCTCGCTTCTCGGATAGTCTTTCTTTATTGCTATCACGAGAGCTGCCTGTATCTTCTCCACAAGTATCTCGGCATCTATCCCTTTCTCCTTTGCGAGAAGGGTGAGAGCCTCCATAAGCTCCGCTGTATTGGATTTAGCCATTTTCCGTTATTCCTCCTAATTTACAGATCTGAATTGATCTTTACGCAGTCGGGGACCGCAAGTATTTCTTTTCCGTCTTCATTTTCAAGGGTTATCGCGTCGTTCTCCGCGTCATATCCGGCGAGTATGCCGTAAACGCTGTATTCCTTGCCCTTTTCGTCCCGCCTGGTAACTCTTATCTTCTCACCCGTGCAGGCGATGAAATGCTCCGGTCGGCGGAGCTTTTTTGTAAGTCCGGGCGAGCCGACCTCCAGTATATCGACCTTGCCTATAAAATCCTGTTTGTCGATTATTTCGTTTATCGGGCGCGAGATCTCCTCGCACTCGTCGCTGTCGATGCCGCCGTCCTTATCCACGAGGATCCGCAGATACCACATAGCGCCTTCCTTTTCGAAGCACACGTCCCAGAGTTTAAGACCGCACCGTTCTATAACGGGCATTACAGCTTCTCTTGCGCGTTCTTCGATCCTGCTGCTTTTTTCTGCCGTATCCGTCACCCCCATAGCTTAATGTTTCAATTATAACAATTAAGACCGGATTGTCAACCCGGTCTTACACTATGCACATTATACAACACATTTGTTTCTTTGTCAATAGTCTGACGTAATTTTTTCTTGCAAAACCGGTTCTTTTTGACATCTTACGCTACTTCCGCGCCCCATATACATATAATAATGCGCATATTTTCAAAAAAAGTTGCATTTAGCACTTGTTTTTTTCGGAAAAAAGTAGTATAATAGAAAAAGTTTATTATATTATACGCCTCCTTAGTTAAATGGATATAACAAACCCCTCCTAAGGGTTAGTTATCGGTTCGATTCCGGTAGGGGGTGCCAGAAACGCCGCTGACGCGGCTCAGTGAATAGTGAATAATGAATAATGAATAATGAATAATAAAAAGCGAAGTGACTCTCTGCGGCGTTTCTTATTATTCACTATTCATTATTCACTATTAATTATTCATTAAAAAATGGAATTTGCAGAGACTTTTTAATTAATCAGACAAACCGCATCTTAAACAAAATTCCCTTTATGAAAACAAGGAAGTCGGAGAAAAGATAAAAAAACACGGGAACGAGATAAAATGAGATTCAAGATAGACCGGAAATACAAACAGATAGCAGTTCTTGCGGTGATCGTAATAGTAGTGAGCGGATTCCTGCTCATGAGTGCGCAGGCTATCCCGAATCTGCGCGAAATGTTCGATATGCTGGGCGAGACGCTTGCTCCTATACTTTGGGGCATCGTTATAGCTTATCTGATGAATCCCGCAGTTGATTTTTTCAGGCACAAGGTCTTCGGCAAATGGGCAGAAGCGAAAAAGGATTCCAAAAAGACGCTCCGTCTTATCAAGAATCTGTCTATCACGATAGTCGTGATACTTACGCTCGCACTGCTGACCGGACTTGTGCTTCTTATTGTTCCCCAGTTTATACAGAGCCTTTCGGGACTTGCAACCAACTTCAACTCCTACGCCGACAATTTTATGAAATGGGCGACCGAGACTTTCGGTGATTACCCGCAGATAATAAGCATCATTGAAAACCCGATAAGCCAGATAGAGAACTTCCTCACGACAAGCTGGTCGGACATTTCCACACAGGTGTTCGCGTTCGGCTCGAAGATAGGCGGCGGACTTATCAGCTTTGTACTCGGATTCAAGGATTTCATAATCGGCTTCATCATCGCGGTGTATCTTGTTTCCTCAAAAGAAATGCTCAAAGCGCAGGCAAAAAAGCTGCTATTTGCGTTCTTCCGCAACAACACCGTGCAGTCCGTGCTTGATGTCTCGAAGCGCATAAACGATATTTTCAGCCATTATATAATAGGTATAATAATAGACGCGTTCTTTGTGGGCTGCATGACCTTCATCGGCGCTACGATAATCGGTACACCTTATCCGCTGCTCATGGCGGTGATAATCGCCTGCACGAACGTGATACCGTTCTTCGGACCGTTCATCGGCGGTATCCCGGTATGCTTCATAACCCTGCTTGCAGACCCGATAAAGGCGCTGTGGATCGGAATTTTCATGGTAGCCATGCAGCAGTTTGACGGCAATATAATGGTTCCCCTGATACAGGGCGACCGTATCGGCGTGCCGTCGGTATGGGTGCTTATAGGCATTATCGTCGGCGGAGGACTGTTCGGATTCGGCGGTATGCTGCTTGCGGTGCCGGTATTCGCGATAATCTATATGCTGTTCAAGGAATTCCTTGAGGGCAGGCTCCGCAAAAAAGCACTCCCGGAGGACAGTGCCGTTTATCAGCGCGGCGATACGGAAAAATACACGGACGATTATGTATATACCGATGAGGACAGAGCCGCCGACGCGGAATGGCTCGAAACACTCAGATCAAAGAAAGAAAATAAGCTCACCGGTGCGGTGAAAAAAGAGATCAGAAATATAGAAGAAAAAGCAAAGGAGCAGAAGGCAAAAAAATGATAAGAGAACAGCTTCAGAAGATAAGGGAACAGGCAGCCGCGCAGATAGCGGTCATGAATGACACAAAATCCCTCGAAGAATTAAGAGTGCGTATGCTCGGCAAGAAGGGTGAGCTTACCGCGATACTCAAACAGATGGGCCAGCTTTCCGCTGAGGAGCGCCCCGTGATCGGACAGCTCGCGAATGATGTCCGCGCTTCACTTGAAGCCGATATCAACAACAAAGCCGCGGCATTGAAGGCGGCAATGACCGAACAGCGTCTGAAAGCCGAAGCAGTCGATGTCACCATGCCCGGAAAAGTCCGCAGAGTCGGCACGCGGCACCCGCTGAACATAGTTCTTGACGACCTTAAGGCGATATTCAGAGGAATGGGGTATACCGTAGTTGACGGACCTGAGGTAGAGGAAACAAAGTACGTTTTCGATATGCTCAACACTGACGAGGGACACCCCGCCCGTGAACCCAGCGACACCTTCTACATCACCGAAAACACGCTGCTCAGAACGCAGACTTCCTCCGTGCAGATACGCACCATGCTCAAGGAGAAGCCTCCGATAGCGATAATAAGCCCCGGACGCGTTTACAGACCCGATGCCGTGGACGGAACACATTCTCCGATATTCCACCAGTGCGAGGGACTTGTCATAGACAAGAATATCACATTCGGCGACCTTAAAGGCACGCTCGAAAACTTTGCGAAGAGCTTATACGGAAACGATGTAAAGCTGCGCTTCCGTCCGCACCACTTCCCTTACACAGAGCCGTCGGCAGAGGTCGATCTCTCCTGCTTCAAGTGCGGCGGCAAGGGCTGCCCGCTCTGCAAGTATGAGGGCTGGATAGAAATGCTCGGTTCCGGTGTGGTACATCCGCAGGTACTTATCAACTGCGGCATCGACCCGAATGAGTACAGCGGATTTGCTTTCGGCATAGGTCTCGAAAGAATAGCGATGATGCGCTATAACATAGACGATATGAGACTGCTCTATGAGAACGACGCAAGATTCCTGTCGCAGTTCTGATAAGTGCCGGAAAAGCAAAAACATATTGCTAATAAGATAAAGTGGAGTAAAGATTATGAATTTATCAATGAAATGGCTTAACGACTACGTTAAAGCCGATATGCCCATAAAGGATTTTGTGGCGGGCATCACCATGAGCGGCTCAAAAGTCGAGACTTACCATGAGATGCGCGGTGAAGTCGATAAGGTAGTTATCGGCAAGGTGCTCGATATAAAGAAGCACGAGGACAGCGACAAGCTCTGGATCTGTCAGGTGGATATCGGTCAGGACGCACCCATACAGATAGTTACCGCAGCGACCAACGTCGTAAAGGACGCGTGCGTGCCGGTTGTTCTCGACGGCGGTACTGTTATCGACAAGGAACACAACACCACCGTCAAGATCAAGAAGGGCAAGCTGCGCGGAGCCGAGAGCTGCGGTATGTTCTGCTCGTTCAATGAGCTTGGTATGGACAACTCCGACTTCCCCTATTCCTCACCCGACGGAGTGCTGATACTCAACGACGATCCGGATTTCGACAAGATGAAGCCCGGCGACGATGTACTCAAGGCTGTGGGTCTTGACGATATCAGCGTTGAGTTCGAGATCACCAACAACCGCCCGGACTGCCTGTCCGTGCTCGGTCTCGCAAGAGAGGCAAGCGCCACATTCGACCTGCCCTACAACGTAACGGAGCCCACATTCACAGGCATCGACTGCGACATAAACAGCGAGCTTTCCGTTACCGTAGAAAACACAAAGCTCTGCTCGCGCTACATGGCAGCAAAGGTCAAGAACGTTAAGATCGGACCCTCGCCGCGCTGGATGGTCGAAAGACTCCGCGCAAGCGGTGTCCGCGCAATAAACAACCTCGTTGATATCACCAACTTTGTAATGCTCGAATACGGTCACCCGATGCACGCATTCGACGCAAGATACGTTGCGGGCAATAAGATAATCGTAAGAAACGCAAAGGAAGGCGAAGTGCTGAAGCTGCTCGACGAAGCAAAGGAGCCCGTAAAGCTGTCTCCCGAGATGCTCGTTATCGCGGACGCTGAAAAGCCTATGGCTGTAGCCGGCGTAATGGGCGGCGAATACAGCGGTATCTGGGACGACACCACCGAGGTCATCTTTGAATCCGCCTGCTTTGACGGCGTTTCCGTCCGCAGGACTGCGAGAAAAGTCGGCGAGCGCACAGAGGCAAGCTCCCGTTTTGAGAAGGGTCTTGACCCGATCAACGCGAAGAACGCGCTCTACCGCGCACTCCAGCTTGTTGAAATGCTCGGCTGCGGCGAGGTCGTAAAGACTGTAATCGACGAAGATCACTCCAACAAGACCCCGCATAAGCTGGTACATGATTACAAGTGGGTGAACAGCTTCCTCGGCGCGGAGATACCCGAGGAGGAGCAGATAACGATACTTGAAAAGCTCGGCTTTGTCTATGACCGCGCTACACACGAGATCACAGTTCCGAGCGTAAGAATAGATATGAACCTCCCGTGCGATATCGGTGAGGAGATAGCAAGAATTTACGGCTACAACAAGATAGAATCCACTATCCCGAAGCTCTCCAGCAGGAGCAGAGTCACAAAGGAGCAGAAGTTCACGGACAAGCTCACAGATATAATGGTATCGCAGGGCTGCCTCGAAACCATGACATTCAGCTTCATCTCCCCGAAGAGCTACGAAAAGATAAGGCTCCCCGAAATACGCAGAAAGAGCGTTACTCTTCTCCGTCCGCTCGGCGAGGATACAAGTGTTATGCGCACCACGATGACTCCATCAATGACAGAGCTCATCGTCCGCAACATCAACAACCGTACTCCCGAGGGAAGATTCTTCGAGATCGGACGCGTTTATCTGCCGAAGGGTTCCGCAGAAGAGCTTCCGGAAGAGCGCGATATCCTCTGCATAGGCGCTTACGGACCGGACGAGGATTTCTTCACCTTCAAGGGCATTGCGGAAGCGATATTTGAGGTAACAGGCATAAACGCAAAGTTTGAAAAGACTGTCAACGATACATTCCATACCGGCAGATGCGCAAAAATAACCGTCGGCGGCAGATACATCGGCGTTCTCGGAGAGCTGCACCCGACAGTATCCGAAAACTACGGCGTAAAGGAGCGCATTTACATCGCGGAGTTTGATATAGCGTCAATGTGCGAGCTTGCCGACAGTGATGTCAAGTACAAGCAGCTGCCTAAGTTCCCGGCAATAACGCGCGACTTAAGCCTTGTATGCGACGACAGCATCACGTCCGGAGAGATCATCGAAACGATAATCGCAAGCGGCAAGCACCTTGAACAGGTCTCGCTGTTCGATATGTACAAGGGCGCGGGCGTGCCTGAGGGCAAAAAGAGCCTGTCGTACAGCATCATAATGCGCCGCAGCGACAAGACAATGGAGAACGAGGAAGCCGACAAGTACGTCGAGAAGATACTCAAAGCTCTTGCGGAAAAGAATATAACATTAAGATGATCGGCTGTCTCTGCCGCATAAATCGGAGAGAAACAGGAACAGAACACGGAAAGGAAGATAAGAATAATGAAAAGATCTATCAGGAACACGCTGCTTACGGTGCTCTGCGGCGCAATGATCGCCGGTTCGGCATCCTGCGCGTTCGGACAGACATACCCGCTCACAATAGACGGAGAGAAGATGCGCGCGGGTATCTATATCCTTGAACAGCAGAACGCGGTTGGCGAAGCGGTAAGTAAGCTCACAGAAGAACAGCCCGACCTCGATACCACAGCGGAGGGCTTCAGCTACCTGAAGCAGACCGTTGAGGGAAAGAGCTTCAGCGACTGGGTGAATGAAAAGACTATCGAAAACTGCCGCAGTTACGTTGCGGTGAACAGACTTTTTGACAAGTACGGTCTGACACTTCCTGCCGAGGATCTGGCAAGCATCAACTCCAACGTAAAACAGGCGTGGACGGAAGAGAATATGTATGCGCAGTATTACTACGGCGTGAACATTATCGGCGACTATTACGAGAAGCTCGGTGTCAGCGAGCAGTCATTCAAGGACGCGCAGATCGAGAGTTCAAAGCGCGAGCACCTGTTCGACCACCTTTACGGTGAGGGCGGAGAGCTTGCCGCAACACAGGAAGAGATCAACGCGAAGCTGACATCCGATTATATCACGGTCAACTTCTTCCCGTATGACCTCGAAAACGGACCCGGAGCACAGGCTTATGCCGACAGGATAGCGTCCGGCGAGTCGTATGAGGAAGTTTACCGCGATTACGCACAGACACTCTCCGAAGAGGAAGCGGCAGCTGCTGCCGAAGCGCAGCCGGACGGCGAGACAGCCGAAACGGCAGAAGAGCCCGCAGTAACAGCGGAGACCGTTGAGATCGCGGAAAAGGATTCGCTTGTACAGATAATCAAAAAGGACAGCACGACTCCCTCCGAGGAATTTGTCAAGCAAGCATTTGAGATGAACAACGGCGACGTAAAGGTCATCACTGTTGCCGACGAGGATCACGATCACGTTTATGTCGTACAGAAGCTCGATATCCTCACAATGACCGAGCTTACAAAGGGAACCGTGAACAGCATACGCACAGAGCTCAAAGCCGACGAATTCTCCGACATGGTGAAGGCTGAGGGCGCGGGATACACGCTCACCGAGGACAGCTCGAAGAGTATGTATAAGATAGATAAGCTGCTTGACAGATAAGAGATTTCGAGAGATTTCGAGACGGGGCGCCGCCCCGGACCCCGCCAGCCCCCTTTAAAAAAGGGGGCTGGACCCCCTAAATAAATGCAGTATTTCAGAGTGTACAGCTATGGGCTGCCACAGACTGAAACGCAGTGGGGTTGGTAATATTTCAACAGCAAAAACCGCTGGAAAAAAATTTTTTCGGCGGTTTTGTATTATGTTTGGTATTATACCAATATACAGACAATAGGGTGCAGCGTCACGCTGCCGCGATCCAGCCGCGTAGGCTGGTGCCATCCGCATAGGATAAAGCGCGTAAGCGCCGCTGCACAAACTTTCGCAGGAGAAGGAGAACATGAGCGAGACAAGGATATATCTGGACAATGCCGCGACAACGGCAATAAGCGATAATGTGCTCGGCGCGATGATGCCGTGGCTGAAAGAAGGCTACGGAAACGCTTCATCCGTCTATTCACTCGGCAGGAAAAGCGCGATAGCGCTGAACAAGGCAAGAGCGCGGTGTGCGGAGATCCTCGGCTGTGAAAGCAGAGAGATCTTCTTCACGAGCGGCGGCACCGAAAGCGACAACCAGGCCGTGTTCTCGGCAGCAGAGAGCGGAGCCGCAAAAGGAAAGCGCCGTATAATTGCCTCGGCTTTTGAGCACCACGCAGTCCTCGAACCGCTTAAAGCGCTTGAGAAGCGCGGATTCAGCGTTACATACCTGCCTGTGTATGATAACGGCATCGTCCGGGTGTCGGACGTTGAAAGCGCTCTGA
>CACZGM010000029.1 GCA_902780695.1 uncultured Ruminococcus sp.
AATTTGATTATTTTGGGATTTTCCTTGCACTTTTGCAACCGTGAACAGGCTTCAAGCTGCGCTATGAAGCCTGTTCACGGTTGATGAGCAGACATTAATAAAAAGTTGCGTCCCTCAGTTGATTTTATAACGCGGATATGTTATAATAAGGTTTGCTTATATAAAGAAGGTGACACATTGAAGCTCATAGAATGTAAAGATCTGTGTATGAAATATGAGGGAATCACCGCGTTCGAGGGGCTGACATTCTCGGTAGAGGAAGGCGATTTCCTGTGCATCGTCGGTGAGAACGGTTCGGGAAAATCCACGCTGATAAAGGGACTGCTCGGTCTGAAAAAGCACAGCGGCGGCAGCATCACGTTCGGCGGCGTAAAACCGAAAGAGATCGGCTATCTGCCGCAGCAGACAGCTTCGCAGAAGGACTTCCCCGCTACCGTGTGGGAAGTCGTGCTTTCGGGCTGCCTTAACCGCAACTCCTTTTTCCCGTTCTACACAAAAGAGAACAAGGAACGCGCAAAACGCGAGATCGCGCGGATGAAGATAGAAAGCATAGTAAGCAAAAGCTACCGTTACCTGTCCGGCGGACAGCAGCAGCGTGTGCTGCTCGCGAGAGCTCTGTGCGCAACCGAAAAGCTGCTTCTGCTCGACGAACCTGTGTCCGGTCTCGACCCTATCGTGACATCGGAAATGTATGAAGTGATACATGAACTTAACCACAGCGGCGTGACCGTGATAATGGTGACCCACGACATACACAACGCGGTGCATTACGGAAGCATGATACTGAATATGTCGAAGAACGATTACTTCTTCGGCACATCGGACGACTATATAAAGACAGACTCGTTCAGGGCTATGTCGCGGGGCTGCTTTCACAAGGAAGGAGGCTGTTTCAGTCATGGCAGATGAGCTTATTACACTGTTCGGCTACCCGTTCATGCAGAGAGCGCTGATAGTCGGCATACTTGTTTCGCTGTGCGCGGCGCTGCTCGGCACAAGCCTTGTGCTGAAACGATACTCGATGATAGGCGACGGACTTTCGCACGTCGGTTACGGCGCGTTCGCAATTGCCGCTTCCGCCGGTATAGCACCGCTCGGGTTCGCGATACCGGTCGTTATTGCATCGGCGTTCCTGCTGCTGTACATAACGCGCAAGGGTAAAATGGGCGGAGACAGCGCTGTCGCGATACTGTCGAGCAGCTCTCTCGCTATCGGTATGGCAGTCGTCGCGATGAGCGGAGTGTCGATCGACATAAACAGCTATATGTTCGGCAGCATTCTCGCGCTGAAAGAGGAAGACGTTGCACTGTCGATAATATGCTCGGTGATAGTGGTGCTGGTTTTCATACTTCTTTATCACCGCATTTTCGCAGTCACGTTCGACGAGAGCTTTTCAAGCGCCACCGGAATACGCACGAATATATATAACACGTTCATTTCCGTGCTGACCGCCGTGGTGATAGTGGTCGGTATGCGCCTTATGGGAGCGCTGCTGATATCGAGCCTTATGATCTTCCCTTCCCTCACGTCCATGCGCCTCTGCAGGAGCTTCCGCGGCGTGACGATATGCTCGGCGGTAATTTCGGTTGCCTGCTTCACGGCGGGTCTCACAGCTTCATATTTCGTAAATGTCCCGACCGGTGCTGGTATCGTAATCATCAATCTTATTGTCTTTATTGTTTTCGCGCTTATCGGCAAGATATTGAAAAGAGACTCGTAATACACGGGAAAATTCCCCACAATGAGCATATCCCCGTCCGGAAGCGTTTTTTACTGCGGGCATATAGATTATAACATTCTCCGCCCGATGTCTCCCGCGAACTGCGAAGAACAGCCGAGTACATACTCCCCGTGGCACATTCCGCCGATACGGCGCAGGATAACTCCCGGTATATTTGCGCTAACATAAGCGATATCGTCCTTCAGCCTTTCCTCTTCTTCCCCGCCGTACCAGTATTCGATAACACAGTCCGGGAAGCCTGCCTTTTCCGGCAGCTCATAACCTCGCATAGAGCGGAATATCCTGTCAAGTGTATTATCCGACATACGCTGCATAAGCAGATATATTTTATCTGCGTATGCGGCGTTTATTTTTTGCGGGGGAAAGACCCTGTCAAGTGCGGCTCGGCTGTATTTCGCGCGTCTGAGCGGATCCTGCGGAGCGAGCAGCCTGTCGAGCAGACCCTGCTTCGGGCGCGGGGTCGTTCCCGCATCAATGACCGCGTGCGCGACGGGTATCGAACCGTCGGCTATAAAGCGCAGAGCGAGAGCTCCGCCGAGAGAAAACCCGTACAGCATATCTATCCGCGAAACGCCGTACCTCGCGAGAGTGAGCCCGATACGCGAAGCAACGTCCCCGACCGACGTGTATTCCTCGTCCGATGTCATATCATGTCCCGGCACCGACACCGCATAAACCCGGAACCGCCCCGAAAGCTCGTTCACGGCATCGGAGAAAAGCTCCCACGGCATACACTCACCGGGTATGATAACGATATTGCCTCTGCCGGGTTCTCCGAATTCGTGTATCTTCATAAATTACTCCCGTGTGCTGTCGTCCGCCGTGAGCGCGATATTATCGGCTCCGCAGATATTTATGTCGTCGGAAGCGTTTATCTGCCCCCACGCGATATCCCGCCTTATGACCTTTGCCGGAGAACCGACGGCTATGCAGTTGTTGGGTATCCTGCCCTTGACCGTACTGCTCGCACCGATAATGCTCCCGCTGCCGATATCGGTTGTGTACAAAACAGATACATCGTACCCTATCCATACATGGTCGCCGATGATTATATTCCTTTTGGAGGATATCTCCCTTGTGGAGTTGATATTCTCTCTTGTACGCACATCAAATATCGAATGTCCGTCCTGACTCATCATGGATATCCCGTAAGAAAACGTGCATCTGTTTCCGACCGTGACCGAGGTGTCCGGCTGAGAGTGAATGACAAACTGCTTTCCCGGGAACGAGTACACGACAAACTCATCGCCTATGCTTACTGCGCTGTCATCGTACAGCTGCGCGTACAGCCGGTTGAATACGGAGGAACAGCCGGAGCGGAACACGGCATTGCTGTATGTGTAAATGCAGGAAGCCAGAAATATCGAATCTCTGCCGAGTTCCGTTACCGAGCCGCTGTGCGCATAGATATGCGATGAAGCGAGACTGACATTTTCACCGATGCTTACGGTCGAACCGCAGCCGAGGAAGCATATATCGGCTTCACTGTAATTTCCGGTAATGACATTCCCGTGCTCGTCCTCATAATATCCGTCCCGCGCTTCCTTTACGCAGTCGGCGAAGTACGAATAATCAGCGCCTTTCTTATAACCGTATTTTTCGAGCCTTTCCGTTACCGACGGACGGTAACCGGCAGCTACGATAACGTAGTATTCGTCCGGCTTTCCGTCAAGCATATCCGGGGAATGGCACGGTATCTCGCTGTAAGAATGCTCCGTGTCGTCAACGCAGTACGACGCGGCGGTTTTGTACTGATACATCAGAAGAAGCCGGACAAGCTCTCCCGCGGGATTGTTTCCCCAGACCGCTATCTTTCTGCCGCGGCGGTTTTCGGCGGCTTCCTTTATCATCACCTGTATTCCGTCAATTCTTTCGTTCATATTGTCATTCCTCCGTTCGGTGCCGTTATCACAGATATCTTTCCGCCCAGCCGCGAACGCGCATCTTCATTTCGTCTATACCGAGAACGCCGTACGCGAAGCCTTTCTTCACAAGCTCCGGCGGGACAAATTCATCGTATTTCTCAAACACGGGCACCTCGTCTGGATATACGAGATCAAGCGGGTCGAACGGCTTTTCTGCCTCCTCCGCAAGCACTGCGAAGAATTCCCGTTCGTTCACTTTCATTGTGAACTGCATGAAATACGGGCGCGACGGGTCAAGGCTCTTCAGTCCGAGCCTTCCGCCGCACTTGATACGCAGAAAGCGCTCCAGAGCAAGGAATGCGTATGTTCCGAGCCACGGGAACAGCGCCCACATATTGCCGCCGAGATTGATCAGCGGCAGCTCCGTAACGCCGGCGCTCCGAGCGCTGAAACGAGCCTGTCTGAGACGTTCGGCGGCGTTGTGCATAAGGTACGGGTAACCCTTGTCCTCCCGCAGCACCTCACGCATACGCACAAGTATCTTTGTGTTTATATCTCCGGGGCAGTCTCCGAAATACGCCGGGACCTTGCCCTTGACCGGCTCGCAGTAAACGAGGTGGCGTTTTCTGTCAACTTCGGTCACTATCCACACATGACCGGCTATAGCTATCTTATCACCGACGGGCGGCGGCATTACTATCGTGCCGAGCTCCTGCGATTCGCAGCGTACCGTGAACTCCTCGTTCTCCTGAAATACCGCGTAGAATTTGAAGGAGTTGACCACGCGCTCACCCGCAAGCCCGACGATAAGCCCGCCCTCGTCGGTTCGCTGTATGTGGTCGATCTCAATAAGATGCCGCAGCAGCACCTTGTAATCCTCCTGTGTGATACGGTAGAAAGACCGCAGTGTCAGCACCCGTGAGGCAAGCTCAGCGGGTGTCAGCTCACCGCAGGACGCAAGCGTGCTCATTGTCTGATGATACAGCAGGCTGTACGGCAGGCGGTCAAGTCTCGGCGGTTCCACCCAGCGTTCCTCAACGTAGCACTGCACAAGGGCGATACCCTGGATCAGCTTCCACGGAACCGTTTCCGGCAGCATCGTGCGCGGTTCGGGCATTTCCTCCCGCATTACGAACCACATTTCAGCCGGAAGTCCGCGTCTGCCTGTCCTGCCCATTCTTTGCAGGAATGAGGACACCGTAAACGGTGCGTCTATCTGGAACGCCCGTTCGAGCCGTCCGATATCTATACCGAGCTCAAGCGTTGCAGTCGTCACCGTGGTCATATATACGTCCTCGTCCTTCATTGCCGCTTCCGCGGTCTCCCGGTAGGACGCGGACAGGTTGCCGTGATGTATGAGGAATCTGTCCGGCTCATGCTTGGCTTCGCAGTACGAGCGCAGGGACGTGGTAACGGCTTCACACTCCTCGCGTGAATTGACAAACACAAGGCATTTTCTGCCCTTGGTATGCTCGAAGATATACCCCATTCCGGGGTCGGCATTCTGCGGTGCGGTATCCGTGGCGCTTTCAAGAACCGGCAGCGCGTCACCGAGCGGTTTTCCCTCGCCCGCCTGCACATCGGCGATATAGAAATGTTCCATTGACAACCGCCATTTCGTGCCTTTCGACTCGATACGGGGAATGACTGTTCCACGCCCGGAGCCCGCGGCAAGATACTCGCCGGCAGCTTCAAGATCGCCTATTGTAGCGGAAAGCCCGATACGGCGCGGATTCACTCCCGCCAGCTTCGACAGCCTCTCGATAAGGCAGAGAGTCTGTCCGCCCCTGTCGCCGCGCATGAGAGAATGAACTTCGTCTATCACAATGAACCGCAGATCACCGAACAGCTTTGGTATCGCGGAATGCTTCCGCATCAGCATTGCTTCGAGCGATTCCGGAGTTATCTGCAATATTCCGGACGGGTGCTTCATCATCTTGTCCTTGTGCGACTGCGAAACATCGCCGTGCCAGTGCCATACCGGTATCCCCGCTTCGGCGCACAGGTCGTTGAGCCGCATGAACTGATCGTTTATCAGCGCTTTCAGCGGTCCGATGTATATGGCTCCTACCGACGAGGGCATATCCTCCGAGAAAAGCGTAAGTATCGGAAAGAACGCAGCTTCCGTCTTGCCGGATGCCGTGGAAGCCGACAGAAGTACATTATCGCCGGTATTGAATATCGCGTCTCCCGCGGCTGCCTGTATTGCCCGCAGGGATTCCCAGTTATTGCGGTATATGAAATCCTGTACAAAGGGTGCATACCTGTCAAATACGTTCATAGACAGTCCTTTCAGAGTTTTGTGTATCTGTGCTTTCGCGCGTGTCCTTCGCGGACAGCGCCAACCACTTTAAAAAGGGGCTGAACTCTAAACCTGATGACCGTGTTACGGAGATTTAATGATACATCACAGAGCGGTATATCTGTCAAAGCTCGAACTCCGCGAATCCGGTATTGTCGTCTTCTTCACTTCCCGAGGGATTCGCGTACTCGATGCCGCCGGAGGAGATGAATTCCGATATGTTCAGATCGGGGTTCTGATATATGATGTCAAGAAGCTCGATAAAATCGCGGATCACTTCTCGTGGAGTGATGTGGGAATCCGCGCCTATGCGCCCGAACTCGGTCTTTATAAAGACGATAAGGTCGTCCTGCGTGACACGCTGCTCATACCCGAAAAGCTGCGCGTGGATATCCGCGAGCTTCTCCGTAAGCACCAGCATTTCCTCATAAGTCAGCGGGACAAGGTGTATCACCGGAGCAAGCATATCCTTTACTCCCTCACGCCCGAAACGCCCCTCCGCAAGCCGTGAGCGCAGCGCTTCATAGCTGTATATGCCACGGCGGGTATCCTCGATGCACTGCGGCGTGCCTCCCATGATGATGCCGAGATACTTCGCCTTTCCCTGCAGGGTGTCGTTGTACATGGTGAGTATCTTTTCGTAGTTGTACTGCCGGGTTATGGCGTTCGGTATCTTGTATATGTTCACAAGCTCGTCTATCAGCACCAGCAGACCGCTGTACCCCGCCATTCTGAGGAACGCGGCAAACAGCTTGATGTATTCGTACCAGTCGTCGTCGGTGATTATAATGTTCACGCCGAGCTCGGCCTTGGCTTCGGTCTTGGTCGCGTACTCGCCGCGGAACCACTTCGCCACTTTAGCCTTATCCTCATCGTTCCCGTCAAGGCAGGCACGGTAGTAAACGGTAAGCAGCTTCGCGAAGTCAAAGCCGTGTACCATTTCGCTCAGCGAGTTCATCACCGCGTATATCTTCTTCCCGACAGCCTTCTCAAACTCCGGGGAACCCGCCTCAAGTCCGGTCTCCGCCGCCGTTTCCGACTGCACGCCGCTTATCCAGCGGTCAAGTATCAGCGTGAGCGCACCGCCGTCCGGACAGGTCTTTGTGGACATATTCCGGATAAGCTCCTTGTATGTCGCCAGCCCCTGACCTTTGGTGCCCTGCAGTCTGCGCTCCGGCGAAAGGTCGGCATCAGCGGTGACGAAATTCCTGTCCATGACATGGCTTCGTATCGTTTGCAGCAGAAAGCTCTTTCCGCTGCCGTACTTGCCCGCGATAAACCTGAACGATGCACCTCCGTCCGCTATTATATCAACGTCATGCAGCAGCGCGTCTATCTCCGTCTCTCTGCCTACCGTAATGTACGGCAGACCTATCCTCGGCACAACGCCGCCTTTCAGCGAATTTATGACCGCAGACGCAATGCGCTTCGGTATCTTCATTCCTTTATCAATCCTTTCAGCTCGTCTGTGTAATCCTCAATTATCTCAAAGCCGCCGCCCGATATGTCTATCACCGTGTCGGCAAAGATATCGAACAGCTTTTCGTTTATCGAATCCGCGATTATCGACGGCAGTTTCCCCGCTTTTGCAGCCGCGGCATTTATATCCCCGCCATGCAGCAGACAACGCAGGAACCCGTATTCCGCAGCATCCAGCGGCAGCTCGTCCGGAACGGTGTCATCACCAGTTACCGGCTCCGGTGTGGTAACGGCGGTCTCCTCCGCGGTATCGGTTTCTTCTTCAACTATCAGCTTTTCGCGTGTGATATCGGCTGCCTGCCTTATCCCGTTCAGCTTGCTTACATCTATCTCGATCTTTGCGGCTTCCTCGCGCTTTCTCCTCTCGAATATGCCGTCGATCTGTTTTTCTATGATATCCGTTTCGAGCTTTGTTGCCCTGCACCCGCCGAGACGGTGCCTGAAATCATACCGTTCCCGCATAAGATGATCCACGGCTCTCATAAGCTCGCCGAGTTCCTTGCTGCTCTTGCGGCTGCCCTGTATCATATCGGCGTACCACATACCGTTTACGCACTCGTAGCGCTGATAATCACCGACATCATACACGAAACTGCGCCTGCCGGAGTGTTCATAAAACACTGCAGAGCGGAACATATAATACGATGTTCTTACGCGGCAGCCGAAATACTTTTCTGACAGCGTTTTCTTGTTGTGGGCATCGCAGTGATCCGCAAGTCTGCGGTAAGTTCCGCAGGCTACGGTCCTGTAATCCTCCGGGAACGCGCTGTAAAACTTCGATTTTCCGATATTGTACGCCGAGAGCCGCATGATCGCGTCGAACAGTTCATCGTCGCCGTACTTCTCACGCTCCGACATCACCGCTGTCAACCTGTCAAATTCCGTGTCCTCATCGTCGAGCAGTTCGGGCGGGAGCTTATTATAGATCACATAATCCTTTATCCAGCGGCGAAGATACGAACGTACCACAGGCTCACCGCCATAGTGCTCCCCAACGGCTTTCAGTTTTCCGAAGCCTTCTTCAGGCGTTCCCACACCTACTCCGTTCAGCAGTTCATATATGTACAGAAAAATGAACGACACAGGTGCATCATTGAATTCGCCCTTCCGCACGGCGGTTCGCCATGTGAAGTAACCGCGGAGCTGATCGGACGTCATACTGCCGTAGGTAGGGTAGTACATTGTGAAATTGCCGGTGTACGGGCAATCGTCCTCATAGTCCTCCATGAATTTCGCCTGTTCGTAGAAGATGCGTTCGCGGGACTGCCAATATATCCCGGAGCGGTACGGCAGGTCGCGCATCTCCATTATTTTTCCGGGGATATTGCTTTTCCGCTGCACCTGTTGTACCGCCGGTCTTGAAAGCGCGGACGCGGGACGCAGTATCGGCTCGTCGCCGTACACTTTTCCGCTGAACGAGCTGCTGTTTTTCAGCTTCTCGTCGTCAAGCACAAGAGTAATGATATCATTCACGTCCGACATTCCCGCACCTCCCCGAAATTTTATACGCACTTAGTTTATTATAGCATAAAATCTCTGATTTTGCAATTGCAGAGCAGCAAAAAACACGACGTTTTCCCCCGGTCCCGACGGATAACAAGCACCGGACACACGATATATGCGTCCGGTGCGGTTATGTAGCTCATACGGTCTGCTTCCCGACCCCGAAAAACAGTCTGAATATCCACGCGAGGGGTCTCGGGCTTTTCATCACAAACACTTTCATAGGGTACCTCCGTTCACTTGCAGTTTCTTTTGAGCAGCAGTCCTGCCGCTATCAGCAGTACGGCAAGGAAAATAAGCAGGAAACGGTACGAAAGGAAGCAGAGCCACACCGTCCCGCCGGTTATCAGCACCACCGCCGCCGCACACAGCGTGCAGTTCGGTCTGTGTCTTCTTCGTCTCATTCCGCTCACTCCTTCCCGTATGTTTACAGTTTATTCAGTTCACGGGAAAGTGTTACAGAGAAACTGAGAAGAGGACATTACTGCCGAACAAAATATTTCAGGCACTAAAATTCGACCATTTTCCAATAACTCGTAAATAAAATTATATAAACCTATTGACAAATTATTAAGAGTGTGCTATAATAGCATTGTAAAAAGAGTAACAATATGTTCAGAGACTCTTCGGGTTCCGTGTAACGGTCAAAAAAGTTTAGGGGGTCCAGCCCCCTTTTTAAAGGGGGCTGGGAGAAAGAAGGTGAGCCGATGAATAAGAGCGTTTACAGTCTTGTGCTGTCGGACGAGGTGATCGCGGCAGTGGACAGAGCCGCGTACAGAGCGGGAATGAGCCGTTCGGCATATATAAACAGCGTGCTCGCGGAGGCGGTGTCGTACACCACACCGGAAAAGCGTATGAGCGAAATTTTCAGCGAGATCGAACAGCTGATGAACGGCGATATATTCCGGATAATGCCGCGGCCGTCGGATTCCGCGCTCGCGATACGCTCGGCTCTGCAATACAAATACAAGCCGGTCATTCGCTACGGCATAGAGCTTTACAGGAGCTTCGACAACAGCATCGGAAAGCTGAAAGTCTCGCTGCGCACGCAGTCGGAGAGCTTAATCGGAGAATTCGAGCGTTTCACGGAGCTGTGGATGCGGCTGGAACAGCAGTACATCATCGGGCATTTCCCGCACGGCATAACCTATGAGACCGGCGACGGGAAGTTCACACGGACGTTCTGCCTGCCGCCCGACAAGCATAAGCTCACGGACGACGCTATCGCCGCGGCGCTTTCGGAGTACATCACAATGTTCGACGATATCATAAAGCTGTACTTTGCGAACTGCTCCGACCGCGAAAAAGCCGCCGCACTTGTACACAAGCGGTATGAGGAATACTACGCGGGGAATATGCCGATAATTTAGTGAACCGCACTTTAACCGCCTGTCTGCGGCAATTATTGATCTGAAAAAAAAGGAGGCATCGTTATGAATACAAACAAACTCACACAGAAATCAATGGAAGTTATACAGGAAGCACAGAGCATAGCTGTTTCCAACTCAAATCAGCAGATAGATCAGCTCCACCTGCTGCTTGCCCTGCTGTCAAACGAGGACGGCCTTATACCGGAACTGCTCGTCAGAATGGGTATTGACGCGTCGGCAGTGCGTGACCGCGCGGAGAAGTGCGTTTCACAGCTCCCGAAGGTCACCGGAAGCGGCAGAAGACCCGACGAAGTCTATATAACACAGGACACCGACAAGGCACTGAACGAAGCCGAGGAAACCGCAAAGCACATGGGCGACGAGTATATCTCGGTCGAGCATCTGTTCATCGGTCTTATCGAAAAGGCAAAGGACAAGACCCGCGATATTCTCAGTCTTTACGGCATTACCAAGAATGCGTTCCTTGAAGTGCTGCGCACGGTAAGAGGCAATACGCGCGTCACTACCGACAATCCCGAAGGCACATACGACGCGCTGAAAAAGTACGGTCAGGATCTTGTGGAGCTTGCAAGACAGAACAAACTCGATCCGGTCATAGGACGTGACAGCGAGATACGAAACGTTATCCGCATACTGTCAAGAAAGAGCAAGAACAACCCCGTGCTGATCGGTGAGCCGGGTGTCGGCAAGACCGCGATAGCCGAGGGTCTCGCGATCAGGATAGTGCGCGGCGATGTTCCGGCAGGACTTAAAGACAGAAGCATTTTCTCCCTCGATATGGGAGCGCTCGTCGCGGGCGCAAAATACCGCGGAGAGTTTGAGGAAAGGCTGAAATCAGTATTGCAGGAGATCAAAAAGAGCGAAGGAAAGATAATACTCTTCATAGATGAGCTGCACCTTATCGTCGGCGCCGGCAAGACCGACGGTGCCATGGACGCGGGCAACATCTTAAAGCCAATGCTCGCAAGAGGTGAGCTGCACTGTATCGGCGCGACCACGCTCAACGAATACAGACAGTACATCGAAAAGGACGCGGCTCTCGAAAGACGTTTCCAGCCCGTGCTTGTCGGTGAGCCGACCGTCGAGGACACGATCTCGATACTGCGCGGACTCAAAGAGCGCTATGAGGTATTCCACGGCGTAAAGATCCACGACAACGCGCTTATCGCGGCGGCAACGCTGTCGAACCGCTATATCTCGGACCGTTTCCTGCCGGATAAGGCTATCGACCTTGTAGATGAGGCCTGCGCCATGATAAAGACGGAAATGGAATCCATGCCCACAGAGCTTGACGAGCTTTCGAGAAAGATAATGCAGCACGAGATCGAGGAAGCGGCGCTGAAAAAAGAGAGCGACAAGCTATCTGCCGAGCATCTCGCCGAAATACAGAAGGAGCTCTCCGAAATGCGGGAGAAGTTCAGAGAAATGAAGGCAAAGTGGGAGAACGAGAAGAACTCCATAACCAACGTGCAGGACATACGCAAGGAGATAGAACAGGTCACCGCGGATATCGAGAAAGCACAGCGCGAATACGACCTCAACAAGGCAGCGGAACTGCAGTACGGCAGATTGCCTGAGCTGCGCAAAAAGCTGGAAGCCGCGGAACAGTCCGCCGGAAACGGCAGGACGAACACACTGCTGCGTGACGCGGTCACCGAGGAAGAGATCGCGCGGATAATCTGCCGCTGGACGGGAATACCGGTGTCGAAGCTGATGGAGGGCGAACGCGAGAAGCTGCTGCACATGGAAGACATACTGCACAAACGTGTCATCGGGCAGGACGAAGCCGTTCAGAAGGTAAGCGAAGCAATAATCCGCTCCCGTGCGGGAATACAGGACCCGAACAGACCTCTTGGCTCGTTCCTGTTCCTCGGACCCACGGGCGTCGGCAAGACGGAGCTTGCAAAGGCGCTTTCGGAAGCACTTTTCGACGACGAGAACGGCATAGTGCGCATAGACATGAGCGAGTATATGGAGAAATTCAGCGTTTCCCGCCTTATCGGAGCGCCTCCCGGATATGTCGGCTATGACGAGGGCGGACAGCTCACGGAAGCGGTGCGCCGTAAGCCATACGCGGTAGTTCTTTTCGACGAGATAGAAAAGGCGCACCCCGATGTGTTCAACATACTGCTGCAAGTCCTCGACGACGGACGCATAACAGACAGCCAGGGACGCACGGTAGATTTCAAGAACACGATAATAATACTCACGTCCAACCTCGGTTCGCCGTATATACTCGAAGGAATAAACGAAAACGGCGAGATATCCGAAGATGCAAGAAAGCAGGTGGATATGCTGCTCAAACAGTCGTTCAGGCCGGAATTTCTGAACCGTCTTGACGAGATAGTATATTACAAGCCGCTCACAAAGAATGAGATCGGAGACATTGTCGATCTTATGATGCAGGCGCTCGGCAAGCGTCTTGAAGATAAGCAGCTCACGCTTACGCTCACTCCCGCCGCCAAGAACTTCATCATCGACAACGGTTATGACCCCGTTTACGGCGCAAGACCGCTGAAGCGTTTCATTCAGCACCACCTCGAAACGCTTATCGCAAGAGAGATAATCTCAGACCGCCTTGCCCCCGGCGACACGATAAAGGTTGACAGCGACGGCGACAGACTGATAATCGCATGATAACAAGAAAACAGCTCCCCGATGCAATATCGGGGAGCTTGCTGTATGTATAGATCAATTACTTTCCGGAAGGAAGGTACGGTCTGAGAGCGTCTGCCATTACGTTTCTCGGCATTGTCTGGAGCCAGATCTTTCCGGGTCCTGTAAGTCTGGTGTTGAAGAGACCTTCGCCGCCGAACAGAGCGTTTCCTATACCCTTTACCGCTTCAACGGATACGTTTACCGTAGCGTCCATAGCAGCAAGGTTACCTGTGTCGATGATCATGGACTCGCCTGCGGCAAGATCATATTCTACAACGCTTCCGTCGATCTCAAGGAATACCATACCGTTACCGGTGAATTTCTGGAGTATGAAGCCTTCACCGCCGAACAGACCTGCGCCTGCCTTCTTCTGGAAGTGAACGGACATCTCAACGCCCTCTTCACTTGCGAGGAATGCGGATTTCTGTGCAACTATCGTTTTGTCGGGAGAGATCTGTACCGGGATGATCTCGCCGGGGAAGCTCGAAGCAGCAGCGAAGGTTCCCTGTCCGCCTGTACAGGTGTAAACGTTCTGGAACATCGACTCACCGGACAGCATTCTGCCGAAAGCCTTTCCTATTCCGCCGCCTGCGTTTGTGGACATCTGCATATTCGGGGACATCCAGCTCATAGCGCCCTGATCGGTCTTTATTTTCTCGCCGCTTTCGAGTGACATGATTACTACGGGCAGCGGAGTGCCCTTGATCTCATACTTCATAATGGTATTTTCCTTTCCAATGATAAATATTTCCGGCAATCGTCCGATCCCGCTCTTATGTGTACGAGAAAGCGTTATATGACGCTCTCTCCCCGCTCCGTGCGGAGAGAGAGCATAACAGCACCTTCCGGACAGCAGAGTATCATCGCACTTACCGAAACTATTATACCACTATTTAACGATAAAATCAAGAGTTTTTGGAAAACTTTTGTAAAAATTGAATGCTGTGCCGTTACGAACAAAATCTGTGATCTCCGATGACAGATATCACGGGGCGTGAATAGATAAACGGATCGCTCGTTTTTGCCGGATTATAGTAGTATATCGCGCCGCCCGTCGGATCCCAGCCCGCAAGAGCGTCACGCGCCGCGGAATAGGCACTGTCGGCAACCGGCTCGTTGAACTGCCCGTCATTCAGCGCTGAAAAAGCTCCGTTCTGATAGATAACGCCGGCCAGCGTATCCGGGAACGAGGGGTGCTCGATACGGTTGCAGATAACCGCGCCGATAGCCACCTGCCCGACGTAGGACTCACCCCTGCCCTCCGCGGAGATCATCCGCGCAAGCAGCCGGATATTCGCATCGGTCGCCTCCGGCACCGTACCTATCGTTATCCCAAGCCTTTTGAGCGTCGCTTCGTCCGCGGCTCCGGTCTGCTTCAGGCCCTGCTGTTTCTGGAACTTCGTTACCGCCTGCCGGGTCTGCTCGCCGTAGTAGCCGGTTATCTCTCCCGTGAACAGACCGCGCTCCTTAAGTACGCGCTGTATCTCCTCGACCTCCGTTCCGGACGAGCCCGTCTGCGAATAGACCTGCAGCGCGCCGCTCTCCTCCGCACAGCGGAATACCGCCGCACAAAGTATCACCGCGGCAAGCACCGCCAGCATTTTTATAAAACTGTTCATATATTTCACCTTTCTTTTTCGGATATGTTCTCCGTGGTGATATTATTTTTCTGCATTTTCTGCCGTATTATGCAGAAATGCCCGCAAGACGGCTTACGGAAAATATTACGGGAATATTTGGCAATTCTTACACCGAAGCGAACGCAGCAGAAAAGATATCCTGCTCTTTCACAGAAAATTTCAAAAACATCTTGCAAAATCCGGAATAATATGATATAATGCAAACAAGTAAACGTTTTCATATATCATATCACGGAGGACAGAAAAATGGACTACAGCATCTGCAAGATACACATGGGACCCGCCGACTGCGCACTCGACCTCGGAGACGGCAGCGAACGCGGCGAATACGTCGATCAGGATTACATACTGAACCGTCTCGGCAGACCGCACAGAGCTATCAGCCTTATGTACTGCTATTACCCGCTCGACAAGGAATGGCCGCAGCGTATAAGCGAAGCCTGCAAGGACAGGGACGTCTCTTTCGCGTGGGATTACCCCTACGATGACTACTTCACCTACAAGGGCGGCATAAACGGTGACCTCTCCGACGAGCCGTTCAGATATATGCGTGAGATACGCGCCCACGGACAGGACGTTATCCTCACACTTACCATTGACCCGAACGTTCCCGACGAGCATCTCGTTGCGATAGCGAAGGACCTCTCCACTTTCGGGCGCATGATGATACGCATAAATCACGAAGCTACCGGAAACTGGTTCTCATTCACCAAACGCGCGACATATCAGCAGATTGCGGATTTCTATGTGAAGTTCCACAACATCATAAAGGAATACGCGCCGAATGTAAGCACTATCCTCTGTGCGGGAGGAGTCGAGAAGCCCGCGGATAACAAGATCGAAAAAGAGGAAGAATTTGCCGATGCCGTTCGTGCAACCGATGTGTGGTCTATCGACAAGTATATGGCGCTGCACTGGGGCTGGCCCTACGATGTGGCGGAGCGCGGCGGTCAATCACACAGCCGTTCCGCGGTAAAGGATGTATATGATATGGCAAAACGCAGCCACAAGCGTTTTTCGGAGCTTTGCGGCGGGAAGATAAAGCCGATGGTGCTCAGCGAGATGAACGCCGACGGAGATGTCACCGGTCCTTATGAGCAGGCGGAGATGCTGAAGCTGTTCTGCGATATGGTGAAGAACGACAGTGACAAGTGGCTGAACGGATTCACGCTGTATCAGTTCCGCGACAGGGGCAGACTCGGTCTTGAGATCGAAGATCCGAACAATGTGAATGTCGGCATCGAACAGCCGCTTATGAAAACCTACCGCGAGATACTGAACGACAGTTATTTCATGCCGAAGATTAAGACCGCCGGCAGTGCGGAACTCCCGGTAAAGCTCCGCTGGGGAGGCTCCGAGGACGCGGAAGGCATAGCGATAGCCCTGAATTTCGAGAAAAACCCCGTATTCTGCGAGGTAACGTTCGAGGAGGAGCTCAACCTTATGCTGGAGATCAACGGACGCTGGTTCTACAAGTCCCCGAAGGCAAAGACGATAGATCTTATGAGCGCGTTCTTCGATGCTCCGCTCACGGAAGCCAAGGAACTCACGCTCAGGATATTCGCACCGCCCGCTTCCGGCGAGAACGACCCCAAGGACGGAAGCGACTGGCAGACCAATTCATATACCACGATCACAAAACTGCCCGATATCCGCATAAGATACGAAGCTACCGAACCTACAAAGGACAGATAGCGCCAGCCCCCTTTAAAAAAGGGGGCTGGACCCCCTAAACAGACTGCTGTATTTCAGAGTACCGGTTTATTTCGGGTTCAGACTGAAACGCAGTGGGGCCGGCGAAGATCCCGATAATAATACTGAATCATAACCCGCATATGGACGATCCTGTTTCTTCCCCGCCTGCTTCGGGGGAGAAACAGGAATTGTTGTCTATACCCGGAATGAGAAAACGAATACCGATTTTTGTGAAAAAACTTAATTGCCGCTGCCATGCTTATGTCTGTGCATATTGTATGCACAGACTTTTTTTGTAAAAATATTAAAAAACACTTGAAATTTTCTGAAAATATGATACAATATTATATACTGACTTAATTTTGCGGAATATATTCGTTTTACTGACGCGGCTGCCGCGGAAAGAAAACGCAACGATACATCTGCGCCTGATGTGAGATGATTTGATGGATACTTTGCTATATTACCTTACCGATATATGGAACGCGCTTGTAAGTGTTTTCCGTTCGATCGGACTTATCGACTGGCTCGATATTATTTTCCTCGCCATTATTCTGTACTGGCTGATAAAACTTGTCCGCGAGACACGCGCCGAACAGCTCATAAAGGGCGTTGTCGTGCTTGCGGCTGTGCTTTTCGTACTCAATCAGTTCGGCTTCAAGGCTATGGGCGTTATTAGCCAGATGGTAATGAATGTCGGACTTATCGCGTTTATCGTCATGTTCCAGCCGGAGCTTCGCCGTGCGCTCGAAAAGGTCGGACGCTCAAAGGTGATGCAGCCGCTCGCGCTGTTTGAAACCACCCTGCCCGAAACACAGGGCAAGGAGACCCACGCTATCGAGCAGATCTCGCTTGCCTGTGAGAAGCTGTCGAGAACGGCTACCGGCGCACTTATCGTTATCGAACGGCAGACAAGACTCGGTGAGCAGATAGAGACAGGAACAATACTTAACGCCATTCCCAGCGAGGAGCTTTTCAGAAACATATTCTTCCCGAATACCCCTCTTCATGACGGCGCTGTCATAATCAGAAACAGCATGATCTACGCTGCAGGCTGCTTCCTGCCGAAGCCCTCAAAAGAGGAGCTCATCAACAAGGAGCTCGGTTCGCGTCACCGTGCGGCTATCGGCATGAGCGAAGTTTCGGATGCTATCATTATAGTCGTATCGGAGGAGACGGGCATGATCTCCATAGCCGAGAACGGCAGACTTGAACGTGGATTTGACCGCGAGAAGCTGCACAATTACCTGATTAAGAAGCTGCTGCCCGATACCAATGAACCGCGCAGAAACAGAGAAAAAAGAAAGAACGGCAAGGATAAGCAGAGTGCCGACACTGCCGTGAAAGGCGGTGACAGCAAATGAACAGTTTCTTCCAGCGTTTCGCCAAAGGTCTGGTCACCAACCTTAAAACGATCATTCAGGCAATCGTCTTTTCCATTATAATATGGTTCTTTATCTCGATACAGATATTCCCGGACATCTCCATGCATATCACGGATATACCGGTAAAATGTGAGCAGACGAATTTCATGAAAGAAGACAATCTGCAGATAGTCTCGGTCGATACCGAAAAGACCGCTATTCAGATAGAGGGCAAGCGATACTCCATAAGCCAGCTCACGGCGGACGACTTTGTCGCGGTAGCCGATCTTTCAAGCGTGTACGAAGCCGGTTCCTATACCGTTCCCGTTCATATAAGCGCTGTCAATGAGGACACGGATTGTACCATAACCACGGGCTCCGTTTCCGCGAAGATCGAAGTCGTGAAGATAGTCACCCGCGAAATTCCCGTCTATCCGAATACACAGGCCTTGCAGCTCACGGACGGTATGCAGATTGAGGGCGACGTTACCGTAACTCCCTCGGAGATAGTTATAACGGGCGAGGAAAGCCTTGTTGACTCGATAGCCCGCGTTGAGGCTGTCGCGGAGAACAATGAAGTGCTCGAACACACCGCAGCTATTTCCGCAAGCCCGGTATTCTACACCACAACGGGCGTAAAGCTGTTCGATCCCGAAATAAAATACAGCCACGACAATTTCACAGTGCTCGTACCGGTATATAAGGTACGGACTCTGCCGGTCAAGGTAAAGTTTACGGGCGGCTCCGGCTCATACGGCTTTGACCCTGAAAACCTTACCTACACCATGTCGATAAACGAGATAACCATTGCGTCTCCGGACAGCTCGATAGACAATCTTTCCGCCATAGACATAGGCGAGATACCGCTGAGTTCCCTTACACTGAAAGATCTTCAGGTCGGCGTTACGCTTCCCGTAGACCTGCCGGAGGGCTATAAGAACATCTCAGGGAACCGCACCATAACGGTAACATTCCCCGAAGCAGACGAATTCGGACAGCTCGGATTCACCGTTCCGTCGGAGAACTTCACGGTCATCAACAAGCCCTCGCAGTACGATGTCAAGGTACTGACGAATGAAATGGTGGTCAACGTAGTCGGATATTCCAACTACATTCAGACAATGACCTCGTCGGACATATACGCCACGATAAACCTTCTCGGAATGGAGATAGCGGAGGGCTCAAAGAGCGTTTCGGTAACATTCCGCCTCAAAGGCTCGAACGCTATGGCATGGGTAGCCGGTGAGGAATACAAGGTAGATCTTCTCTTCACTGCCGCCGAAGAAAACGAAGAAGAAGTATTCTGACCAATTCACAATTGAGTAGTGCGCAAGCGCGCGTATCTGAATAGTGATAAGATCCGGCAGCATTGGCTTATTATGAAACAAAACCGCCCGGTGTGTATGCACCGGGCAGTTTCTGCGTTATGTGATTTTTTCCAGTTCTTTCCGCAGACGCTTGATGATGCGCTTTTCAAGCCGGGAGATATAGCTCTGCGATATTCCGATAAGATCGGCGACCTCCTTCTGCGTCATTTCCTTTCCGTCCGCAAGCCCGAAACGCTTCTCCATTATGAATCTCTCACGGTCGGGCAGTTTCGCCACCGATTCGAGCAGCAGCTTCTTTTCCGCCTCGTTCTCGATGTTCTCGTTCACGATATCGTCCTCTGTTCCGAGCACATCGGACAGCAGCAGTTCATTGCCGTCCCAGTCGATATTCAGCGGTTCCTCAATGGATATCTCGGATTTGTACTGGTTTGATTTGCGCAGAAACATAAGTATCTCATTTTCTATGCAGCGCGAGGCGTATGTCGCGAGCTTGATGTTCTTGTCGGGACTGAATGTGTTCACTGCCTTTATCAGACCAATGGTTCCGATAGAGATAAGGTCTTCTATGCCTATTCCCGTGGACTCGAATTTCTTGGCGATATAGACTACCAGACGGAGATTGTGCGTTATCAGTGCATCTCTCGCTTCCGGTGAATTGTTCCTCACGCCCTCGAAAGCGCGTTCCTCCTCCTCCTTTGTGAGCGGCGGCGGGAGATTGTCCGAACCGTTTATGTAGTAAACGCTCTGTACGGAGCGCCTTGCTATTATCTTTCTGATAAGCTCGCTCAGCTTTATCGTCGCATTCATCTTTTCTTCTCCTTGTGAAAATATTTTGGCCGCGTGATCTGTTTCCCGCCCGGAAGCACGACTCCTCTCATTTCAGCAGCTTCGGCGACATGACCGCATCGAAGGACTCGGCGGAAAGCGCATCACGGCAGACTCCCACAAGCGCGTCGAGTTTCTTCTTTTCTCCCCTGTATTCCGCTGTAAGGCTGTCGGGAAGAAACGCGGCGGCTATCCCGCTGCCGGAAGCCGTGCGCATCGGTATAAGACGCAGCCCTCTTACGTCCCTGTCGTCTCCCGCAAGGAACGAAACAGCACCGGGCGGAAGTATATCCCGGACAGCGGCTTCCCTGCACAGTATGACGGGTCTGCCGGTGAGGAAATCGCGCAGATAATTGCCGCTGTCGCAGACGGCTTCTATGATAACCGTACTGCCGCCGCGGGAAACGGCAAGGTTTATCCTCTCGTCCGCGTCCGGACTGTCTGATATCCTGCGTATAAAGCACAGCACCCCGTAAATCACCGCGGATGATATCACAAGCACGAGCGCGGAGATATTCAGACAGACGTAACCGTTCGCCGCAAAGACCATATCCGAGCCGGTAAGTTCGTGTATCAGCACAGCCGAGCCGCATATCAGCATACCTATCGTTACGCAGACAAAGGTGCGTACTGCAAAAAGGCGGAGACTCCCCGCACCGAAGGCTATAAGGACAGTGACCGCGGTAAGTGCGGCTTTCAGCAGAAAAGAACCGGCTGTCCCGATATCGGCAAGCGCCGCGAGAGACGAAAGACCGCCGAATACCGAAGCCGCGGCAGTCCTGCGGAAAGGTGTTTCCGTGTGCAGCAGCCGTCCCGCGGCACGCAGAGTGAAATAGGATATGTAGATGTTCATAACGATAAGAACGTCCAGATAGACTGTCATTTTTATCACCGATAAGATTATAGCACTTCCGGCGCGGAAAAATTGTCGCATCTTGTGTGAAAAATAATTGTTTGACAGAGTATTATTGTCAAAAATCAACAAAATTTGTTTTTATCCGAAAAAATGCTAAAGTTTTGATAAGTTCTGACGATATAGTAAGTGGAGAGATATTCAATCACGAAAGGAGGGATCTTTATGAGTGATATGAATTTTAATATGAACCAGATGCAGAATATTGCTGCCGCACAGCGAAACGATCTGTTATCCGCCAATATACCGAGAACCGCTGACCCGGATCAGAGCTTTGCTCAGAAAATAGAAGCGACCGACGGGGTTAACACGATCCTGTCTGCCGTAAGAGGCAGAATGGGCGAGGGTCTAATGGAGACCGACAAACCGGAGAATCAGGTCCTGAAATTCATAGACAGATCGATGGAAAGCCTTTCCGAAGCCAACAAAAAGCTCCGTGAGCACGCTGCAAAAATGACTGAAGCGAAGGAAAAGCTCAATGAAGCACTCAAACGGGATCCTAAAACCGGTGAAAACGACTTTGAAAAAGCGCGTGACGCGGCAAAGGATTTTGTAAAGCGCTACAACGAGTTCACACAGGGGATAAGCAACAGCGAAAACGGTACCGTTGGCAGCAAGTCGAAGCTGATAGGCGAGGTGACCGACGCTTACGGCAGACATCTCGAAAAGGTAGGTATCACCAAAGACAGCGACGGCAGGCTTACGCTTGACGAAGATAAGTTCGCACAGGCGGGTGAGCGTGATATCGAGCGCGTGTTCGGCAAAGAGGATTCTTTTGCCGAGTTCATCGACGGGCAGGCAAAGCAGCTTGCGTCATACGCACAGACCGATCTTTATCAGCGCTCCGAAGCATATAACGATGCCGGAAACATAATGCAGATCTCCAACATCAGCGGCTCATACTTCAATATGCTCGGCTGAGCGGTGAACCGGAGAACTCATCTCAATCAGTTATCAGACAATAAAAACAGCTTGGTGTGATTTTTCACATCAAACTGTTTTTGTTTTCTTATCATAAAATATAATCCCCCGCCGTAAGCGAGGGAATATGAAAGATCATTCTTTCGGTTTTCTCTTAACTATGGACTCAACAACACTGGTAAGCACCTTTTCGTCCTTCTGATTGAAAACGTCGATAGTTACGGTCATAACGCCGTTGCGCTCATTCCGGAACGCGATACCGGTGACTTTTGCGGCACCCCGGAGCACATCACCAGCAAATACGGGCTTCAGCCACTCTACAGCCGTGGATTTTCCCGCTATAAGGTCATCACCCGCAAAGTCCATTTCCGCGTACTGCGCCCATACCGACAGGAACGACAGCATTCCGGGAGCGATCAGCTCACCGAACCGCGTCAGCTTTGCGAAATCCTCATCGGTGTGTATCTTCACGGGATTGTACTTTTTGGCAAAATCAAGCATTTCCTCCTTCTCGATGACGATGTTTTCCACCGTGAGCTCGGAGTTCAGCTTTATGTCTTCAAGATACATAACTTATTCCTTTCGGTTTTTATCTGTATTTTTCCTGTAATACCGTCATATTATATGCAGTAATCGCCCTGCCCTGTTCCGTTGTGTTCAAGGATATCTTCGAGCGTTACGCTGTCGAGATAATCCTGTATGGTCTTATACAATCCCTCCCACACATACAGTGTGGCGCACTGTTCAGCACGCGGACAGTCGTTCGGTTCACATTCGAGACAGGCTACCGGAGCGAGACTTCCCTCCGTTGCACGCAGAACATCTCCGACCGATATCTCTCCGACCTGCCGGGCGAGCGCATAACCGCCCTTGTTGCCGCGGTTCGTGCGCAGCAGACCGTCGCGTGTGAGCAGCGGTACTATCTGCTCCAGATATTTTTTTGATATTTCCTGCTTTTCCGATATCTCTTTCAGCGAAAGGAATCCTCCGTCGCTGCTGCGTGCAAGCTCAAGCATCATTCTCAGCGCGTAACGTCCTTTTGTCGAAATCTTCATAATGCCACCCCCACATTCCGGTCTGTGCTCAGACTTCATTGCTTAAACATCATTATACCATAGGTTTACTCTGTTTTCAAGCACATTTGCAGATTTTTGGTCATTTTCCCGAAAAAGTCGGTTATCCGTTATCCGCACTGTCAGCATTTGAAGATATAACAATACTCCCTGCCTCACATTGACCGGATAACATGAACAATGATCACTGATCCCGTCACGATCCGGAACCGTCCGCGAAGCGGACACCGCAATTATTCATTATTCACTTTTATCGTTCCTTTGATGTTCATGCCCTTGTCATAATCATCGAGAAAGTGGTGGTAATCCTTGCCGATGTGGTAAGAGATCAGCGTTTGCAGATTGACATTCTCGACACTTCGGAAAATGTGCATATCAACTGCCGGGTCAACCGCGCGGAGCTGCCGGAGAAGCTGCTTTATCTCCTGCCGCTTTGAGCCTCCGTCGCCGTTCGCGTCGATGTTCGCGGTGACGCTGCACGCGCAGTTGAGGAAGTGCAGATCGTTGAAATCCCGCCACTTGATTATTTCCTCCTCGCGCACCATATACATCGGACGGATAAGCTCCATTCCAGGGAAGTTCTCACTGTGCAGCTTCGGCATCATCGTCTGCATCTGCGAGCCGTACAGCATACCCATAAGTATCGTCTCGATGACGTCGTCGAAGTGGTGACCGAGGGCTATCTTGTTGCAGCCAAGCTCCTTCGCGTTCTTGTACAGATACCCGCGGCGCATACGGGCGCACATATAACACGGGTTCTTGCCGATGATCTCCACAGCATCGAATATCCTCGCATCGAATATCTTTATCGGGATATCCAGCAGTGCCGCGTTGTCGATGATGCGCTGCCTGTTTGCGGGAGCATAGCCGGGATCCATCACAAGATATTCTGCGGTGAACGGCACCTTGCTGTACTTTTCGAGCTGCTTTATGCACATAGCCATAAGCATCGAGTCCTTGCCGCCGGAGATGCACACGGCTATCCTGTCATTCTCTTTTATAAGCTCGTAATTCTTTATGCCTTCGAGAAAGCGCCCCCATATCGGCTTGCGGTATTTGCGCACTATGGTGCGGGTTATTTCTTCGGCTCTTGTCATTTCCGTAAGTTCGCTCATTGCCTTCCGCCTTTATATAATGTAGAACCAGTCGGTATCTCCGGATATCCCGGCGCTCTTTGCAGCGTTCGGATCATCGAAGTTGTACTTGAGCTCCTGATTTACTATGCTTACCTTTGCCCCGGCGGGAACGGACTTTGTGATGAACGCGTTGCCGCCTATGACCGCGCCCTTTCCTATCACGGTATTGCCGCCGAGGATAGACGCTCCGGAGTAGATAGTGACATTGTCCTCGATAGTGGGGTGACGCTTCTTGCTGCGCAGGCTCTGACCTCCGCGTGTGGAAAGCGCACCAAGCGTTACGCCCTGGTAGATCTTGACATTGTCACCTATTTCGGTCGTCTCACCGACAACTATGCCGGTGCCGTGGTCGATGAAGAAATACTTGCCGATAGATGCGCCGGGGTGTATGTCTATTCCCGTGAGGCTGTGCGCGTACTCGGTCATTATACGCGGAATGAGCGGTACTTTCAGCAGGAACAGCTCATGCGCGATACGGTTCACGAGTATTGCGAACAGACCGGGGTAGGAGTAGATTATCTCGTCCTTGTTGTATGCCGCCGGGTCGCCCTCAAAAGACGCTTCCACGTCCATTTCGATGTACTCTCTTATCTTCGGCAGCTTGCCGAGAAACTCAAATGTGATATCCTCGGCGCGTTTTGCGACCGTCATTTCGTCTGAACCGGAAAGCTCCTCATCATAGCGCAGGACAATAGATATCTGGCGGATCAGCTTGAATATGATATCCTCGGTGAGCATGGAAATGTTGTTGCGCACGGTATAGACGCGGTAGGACTTGTTGCGGAAATAGCCCGGGAATATGATCTTTCTGATGCTGTAAATTATCTCGATAACAACGTCCCTGTCGGGGTGATCGAAGCTCTTTACCTCGTCTATGACTCTTCCCTGCCCGTAATCGTTCAGCAGGCTCCTGACCGTATCGTTTATTCTTTCTTCAAGCTGTTTCATGGAAACCTCCGGGATAGCTGTAATTATTATGTTCTGACCGCATACGGCGGTGCCGTGCGGACAAAACAGGCTGCTTAATACATACAAATTCAATAGTATTATATGCCAATATCCGCTTCAAGTCAATGACGGCGGCAGATTTTCGGTCTTTATGACAAACGGCGGCATATTTCGCACACTGTTTTGGTGCATTTTTCCGCGTCGGCATATATAAAGGGAACCTCTGAAGTCAATACCGCAGATAACAAAATGTCTTCCCCCGCCCGAAAACGGAAGAAGACACAAAAATGAAATTATTTACTGCTTTTTCTTAAGAGAAGTGTAGGATTTTGCTTTTGATCTGTTTATCACAGTCCATTTGTTGTTCACACGAGCCAATACAATGTATTTTGTGGTTGTCGTTCCCTTGACCAATGCTGTAAGCTTTGATGTCTTCTTGACACCGATCACTCTGTCTCCCTCCACGCGGCAGACATAATATTTGGTCGCGTCGTTGATCTTCTCCCATTTGATCCTGTTCTTTGAGCCGTATCTGGTGATGCTCTTGATCCTGGGTGAGAAGGAAACGTAAAGCGTGGTCTTGAAATTGCTTGTGCCGCCCTTCAGCTCGTCGCTGACAACAGTGTCGGTATCGCTGTACTTAAGCATGAAATGGTAACTTACATTGTTCTTGGGATTCCTGATTACAACGCGTGCCTTGTCGGTAGTGGTTATAAGAACATACTGCCCGTCGTCCTTCTTTGCGTAAAGAACATATTTTTTCGCTTTATTTAACTTTTTCCAGGATACAACAATGTTGTTGCTGTCATTCAGTCGAGCGGTTAAATTAACATCATCTTCCTCTGCATTTTCCGGTTCCGTAGTCGTCGCTTCAGGTACGGCCGGTGTTCCGGTTGTGCCGCCTGTAGGCAAGGAAGGAACGACAGGTGTCGGTAAGCGGCTTATCGTGGCTTTTACCGTTCCGGGGGCGGTCTCGATGTGAAGTTCCTCATCGACTACCTTGTAATATACGGTATATACACCCGGTTCTGTTGCCTGCGGGATATCCTCGGAATAATTGACACCGTCAAGGCTGTAAACCATAATACCCGTATCGGTGCTGCCGGGGATTATGAGATTATGTTTCTGCGAGTTGTAGATAAGCCCTCTTATCGCGGTCGGAGGCGTGATATTAAAATCAGTTACAGCAACCTGAATGCTGTCCGGATCAACGTCGTTATAGTTTTCATCGCCGTCAACTCTGTACCATACGGTATATACACCCAATTCAACGACTGTAGGAAGCTCTGTGCTGTAAGTTCCGTCCTCCTCAAGGCTGTACTTCATAGTACCGCCGGAAGTGCTGCCCGCTTTGATAAGTACCAGCGGTTCGCCGGTGTGTATAAGGTCATCCGCGGCTGTGGGAGCCGTTACCGCCGGATCTGCCTTTACAATGTTCACGGTTACGCAGGCAGGAACATCCGCGCTTTCAATGTGGTTTCCGTCGGGTATCGCGGTGTACCATACATAGTAGGTTTTCACGTTCTTTCCAGTCGGAACGACAGCGTCATATTCGGTCGGAGCCGTGGTGTCGTTCTCACCGAGCGCGTACTTCATTTCGCCGCCGGTCACCGAGCCGGCAGTTACGAGAGACATATCTGCTCCGGTGTAGGAAAGCGTGTTTGCTGTCGGTGCGGTGATGCTCATAGGCACGGCAGCGATCGTAAATTTGCCGGTCTGGTATGTTACGGTGTAGTTGCCCTGTACTGCGTCGCCGGACGGGGTTATCGTGTATTCTCCCACATCGTCACCGGGTTCGCGGCTTAATGTGTAGCTTACCGTATCGGTTCCGATCGTGCCTTCAACAGTCGCTTCAAATTCGGGGTCGAACGCGCCGAAATCCTTCGATGCATCGACTGCCTTTACAGTGACTGCCTTTGCTGTTATCGAGAATGCCCTGGTGTTTTCAGCCGGGAGTGCGTAGTTCGTATTCGTGATGCTTGCCGTTGCGGTGTAATTGCCCGCATCTGTCTGCTCGCCGGAAACGGTTATGTCGCAGGTATCGCCCGCAACAACTCCGGTAGGTTCCGCTGTCGGAACATGGCTGTTTCCGTCATACTCGAACGTTGTGGTTCCCCATGTGATTCCGATAGTCTTGGGCGTGATCGAGAATGCCGTGGTGTTCCGATAGTCTTGGGCGTGATCGAGAATGCCGTGGTGTTTTCAGCAGGGAGTTCATAGTTCGTATTTGTGATGCTTGCCGTTGCGGTGTAATCGCCCACATTCGTCTCTGCGCCAGTTACGGTTATCTCGCAGGTATCACCCGTAACAACGCCGGTAGCTTCCGCTGTCGGAACATGGCTGTTTCCGTCATACTCGAACGTTGTCGTTCCCCATGTGATTCCGATAGTCTTGGGAGAGACAGTGAACGTTGTCGTATTCTCAGCCGGGAGTGCGTAGTTCGTATTTGTGATGCTTGCAGTTGCGGTGTAATTGCCCACATTCGTCTCTGCGCCAGTTACGGTTATGTCGCAGGTGTCGCCCGTAACAACGCCGGTAGCTTCCGCTGTCGGAACATGGCTGTTTCCGTCATACTCGAACGTCGTGGTTCCCCATGTGATTCCGATAGTCTTGGGAGAGACAGTGAACGTTGTCGTATTCTCCGCCGGGAGTGCGTAGTTCGTATTTGTGATGCTTGCAGTTGCGGTGTAGGGTGTTGCGGAAGCGT
>CACZGM010000030.1 GCA_902780695.1 uncultured Ruminococcus sp.
CTTTACCTGAACAAACGGTGCGGTATGTCAACGATGTGCTTTATGAAGAGATAACCGTCGGTCAGCTTGCGGAACACTTTTTCCTCAGCACCTCGCAGTTCTCGCGGATTTTCAGACAGGCGACGGGGGCTTCACCCTGGGCGTATATCACAGCCAAGCGGCTCATTAAGGCAAGAGAGCTTCTGCAGGAAGGCATGAGCGCGAAAAAAGCCGCAGAAAACTGCGGCTTCGGGGATTATTCGGTTTTCTACAAGGCGTATGTGAAGCGCTACGGCGAGAGTCCCAGCTCAACCGGAAATACCGATGCTAAATCCTAAACAAAATGCCGTTCCTTATTATGAAAGGCATCAGCTTTTTATTACGATTCAAGCATTTTAATTTCTTGGATTAACCGCTCAGGACTGTCCCGAACGACGAGGAAGGTATCGGAACTGCTGACTGAAATAAGATAAGGAAGAATCAGAAATGCCCGCGGGACAAAGCTTGCGGGCATTCGGTTCGTGACGTTATACTAAGGGCATATCACAGCTTTTTATCCATGCGGATACAGGTAAATGTTTCACCGTGTATCACTTCTTCAAAATGAGGAATATATCCGAGCTTCTCATAAAAGCCGGTCTTATTTTCACGGCTTTCGAGAACTGTGCGTGTATAACCAAGCTCCGATGCCCATTTTTCAGCCTCACGGATAACGGTACTCCCCAATCCATTATGGCGATATTCCGGCAGGACAACGATCCTCCCGAGCATCATATCGCTTTCATTTATGGGATAAAGCCTGCAGGTGGCAACAGGCAGAACATCATCGGTAATTATAATGTACTTTGTATCCGGCGTGTCGTGTTCATCAAATTCCTGATAAAGGCTTATATGATGCTTCACGGCCATGGCCTGTATCCGCACATAGTATGCTCCCGCACGCTCGGCGGTAGTATTTGCTCGTACGATCTCCATATCTGACCTCATATCAAAGAAACGAATTGTGATATATTATATACCACAATTCGTTGGCTTCAGATTAATTCTCCGCGACGGGTCCTTTCAATTATTTTGAGTTCTCCTCATCGTGATGTCTTATCTGGGCGCGTTTTATCTTACCGCCGAGAGTTTTCGGAAGCTCGTCAACGTATTCGATAACACGAGGGTACTTGTAGGGTGCGGTCTCGCGCTTAACGTGATCCTGCAATTCCTTTGTAAGCTCCGGCGACGGAGTATAGCCCTTTGCGAGAACTACGGTAGCCTTTACGACCTGACCTCTTATAGGATCAGGTGCGCCGGTTATGGCAGACTCAACTACTGCAGGGTGAGTGAGCAGTGCGCTTTCTACCTCAAACGGTCCGATACGGTATCCGGAGCATTTGATAACGTCGTCGTTTCTGCCTACGAACCAGTAGTATCCATTAGAATCGCGCCACGCAACGTCGCCGGTATCATAGTTAGCACCGCCAAGTACAGCCTTGGTCAGCTCAGGATTCTTGTAGTATCCGCAGAAAAGTCCGGTGGGATGATGTTTGTCTATATCGCAGGCCATGATGCTTCCTTCTTCACCGTCTTCGGTTTCAGTGCCGTCCGGACGGAGAAGGCGGATATTATAAAGCGGAGAGGGCTTTCCGGTCGAACCCGGTTTAGGATCTATCCATGGGAAGTTGGCAATAAGTACAGAACCTTCAGTCTGACCGAAACCTTCGCGCATTTTCTTGCCGGTCAGCTCATAGATACGGTTGAATACCTCAGGGTTAAGAGGTTCACCGGCGTTGCAGAAGTTCTCGATAGTCGAGAGGTCATACTGAGTCATATCCTCCTGCAGCATGAAACGGTACATAGTAGGAGGAGCGCAGAATGTAGTCAGCTTGTACTTGCTTATAACCGAGAGCATATCCTTTGCATCGAAGCGCCCGGTGAAGTCATAAACGAACTGTACAGCACCGCAGATCCACTGGCCGTAGATCTTGCCCCAGCCGAATTTTGCCCAGCCCGAATCGGAAATAGACATATGCAGCTTGTTTTCCTGTACCTGATGCCAGTACTTTGCAGTAACAATGTGACCGAGAGGATATGAGAAGTTATGGCACACCATTTTCGGCATACCCGTAGAGCCGGAGGTGAAGTATATGAGCATGATATCGGAAACTTTTGTAGCCTGATCGTCAGCAGGGCGCTCGAAAGTATCGGGATACTTAGCTATCTCGTCCTCGAAGAAATCCCAGCCGTCACGGGGTTCGGCAACGGCTATTTTCTTGCGGAGAGTTTCTATCTCTGAAGCGGCACTGTCTATCTGAGTACGGATATACTCATCATCACAGGCGATGATCGCAGATATTCCCGCCATATTTCCGCGGTAGGCAATATCATGAGCGGTAAAAAGAAGATTACCGGGGATAAGGATAATTCCGAGCTTATGCAGAGCCGTAGCTATTACCCAGTACTCCCAGCGGCGCCGGAGAATAAGAAGGACAACATCGCCCTTTTTAAGTCCGAGACTGCGGAAATAGTGGCAGGTCTGGTTTGAGAGCCTGGATATATCAGTGAAAGTGAAAGTACGCTCCTGCTTGTCGTGACTGAGCCAGAGCATAGCTTTTTTATCGGGTTCCTGCTTAGCCCATTCGTCAACGATGTCCCAGCCGAAATTGAAATTATCAGGTACGTTTACACGGTAGTTTTCTACGAAATCCTCGTAAGAATCGAATTCTATACGGGGAAGATAGCGGTCTAAAAGCATTTTAACAAATCTCCTTTATTATATAAGTTCAGCGGATCATTCAGCGATCACAGTAAGGAACCTTGCCTTGGTATCGCCATGGCAGCGCTGACCGTGAGGGTGTGAAGGATTGAAGTAGATAGAATCGCCCTCATTCAGAATAATTACCTTGTCCTCGAAAACAACATCTATGCTGCCCTTGAGGACGAGGTTGAATTCCTGACCGGCGTGAGTAACAAGATCAGCAGGCTCATCGGAAGGTTCAAGCGTAACAAGGAGGGGCTGCATGATCTTGTCCGCATAGCGGAATGCCAGATCCTTGAAACGATATCCGGGAAAACGGCTGACTGTTTTTCCCTGTCCGCGCCGGACGACCTGATAAGTATCTATATGACTTTGTTCCCCGGTAATAAGTTCGTTGAAATCGACTCCGAATTTGTTGGCGATCTCATAGATGACGCTTATCGGAAAATCTCCGTTCTGCTCATAGCCGGCATACAGCTCAACGGAAATACCGAGTTCATCCGCCAGCTTTTCCTGGGTGTAATCACACACTTCCCGCAATTCGCGGATACGAGCAGCAATTTCTTTGACGCTTTCCATAATTTTACCTCCAGTAATGTTATAATATCATTCACTTTATCCTGTCAGATAACGATACAGATACATTTCTTCACCCTGCAAATCCGAACTTACGCTTGCAGATATTATTATCATTATAGCACTACCGGATAAAAAAGTCAATCATATTTCTTCCCGAATGAAAATCATAGCTATGAAATGATTTCTTGTTTTTTCTTGACAAACATATAACATTGTGATATAATACCTCTGTTATATATACACGGATATTCAGAGGGAAGAACGGTGAGATCCCGTCGCAGCAGTCACTACCGTTACAGCCGGGTCGCTCGATATCCGTGCGGGAAAACGCATTTTCGGACTCTGGAAAATGTGCCGGCCGCGCTTTCCTTACATGATAAGGAAAGTTTTTTATTGCAGGAAAAGGAAGGATTTAAATTATGAAGAAATTGATCGCAGCAGCGGCAGCGCTTGCCGCAGTAAGTGCATTCAGCGTTTCCGCGTTTGCCGATGCTTATGTGACTATCTCCGACGAGACAGGAAAAATCGTGGTAGCTATGATGCCCGTCGGACTCACAGATAATGACGACGACGGAAACATCACCGTAAACGACGTGCTCATCTCTGCTCATGACGAGTTCTATGCCGACGGCAACGGAAGTGCGGAAGAAAGCTACGCAACCGCCGAGAGCGATTACGGTCCTATGATCACAAAGCTCTGGGGCGTTGAAAACGGAGGTGCTTACGGCTATTATATAAACAACGTGGCAGGAATGAGCCTTAATGACCCTATTAAGGACAACGATCATCTTTACGCTTTCATTTATACCGATACACAGAATTACAGCGACAAATATACCTACTTTGATCAGCCTGTCTCTGCCTATGAAGGTATAGCTCCCGATACCAAGCCTTCGATCGAGCTTCACCTCAACGCAGCTGCTTTTGACGAGAACTGGTCTCCTGTAACAGTTCCGGTAGAAGGAGCAAAGATCACGGTCAACGACGAAATGACCGATTTCGTCACGGACAGCACAGGTACAGTCACAGTTGACCTCCCCAGCGGCAAAGACGGTCTTTACATCATCAGCGCGGTTTCCGATACCGAGACTATCGTTCCTCCGATCACTCTTGTAAAAGTCGTAGTTGACGAAAATGCCAAAGACAACGATATCGAAGACAACGGCGCACAGGAAGTTGCCGCTCCCGAAACAGGCGACGTTGATGCAGCTGCCGACAGCTCAAAGGGCTCACCTGACACAGGTATTGCAGATGCTGCCGCAGTTGCAGGCATAGCTGTCCTCGCGGCAGGCGCATTCATCATTTCAAAGAACAGAAAGTAATGAAAAAACGGATAATCTCGTTTATCACAGCAATAGTAACAGCCGCGTTCGCTTTGTCGTTCGCGGCTTTTGCCGATTTTAACAGCCCCGCCGATGTTCAGCCGGTCATCGACGAAATAATCGCTTTTGAGCTTAAAAAGAACGGAGCTTCGGATGTACAGGACTGGATAAACGGGAACCTCACCCGGAATGCCGGCAAAAGCTCCGAATGGTATGCTGTCATACTCTCAGGATCCGGCAAATACGATATGTCCGGCTATGCCGACGCGCTCGAAAAATACATCGCGGAAAACAAGATCTCGTCATCAACTTCGCGAATGAAATGTGCTATTGCACTTCTCGCCTCCGGCCGCGGCGGCAAACTCACAGATGAGATCGCGGAAAACTCTGTCGGTGAGCAAGGTATAATGAGCTTTATCTACGGGCTTCATCTGCTTAACAACGGCTGTTCCTGCTCGCGCTATACGACCGGCACACTTACAGACAAACTGCTTTCCATGCAGTTTGACGACGGCGGCTGGGCAATAATGGGACAGTACGGCGATATTGATGTTACAGCTATGACAGTTCAGGCTCTTGCGCCGCAGTACGAAAACAGTGAGCCGGTAAGAAGCGCCGTTGACCGCGCGCTTGCGTTCATGTCCGGCAAGCAGCAGGACGACGGCGGCTACGTCAGCTTCGGGGCTGCCAATCCGGAGAGTGCGGCACAGGTACTGATAGCACTGTCGTCACTCGGTATCGACGTTACCGACCCGCGTTTCATCAAAAACGGCAGCAGCATTATCGACGGTATTGTAAAATACAAACTCGCCGACGGCTCTTTTTCGCACACATACGGCGGCGACAGCAACGATACCGCTACTGTGCAGGCTTATCTTTCGCTGTCCTCGTATATTCTTATGAAGGAAACGGGCGCCCGCATCTACGAATTTCCCGCCGCAAGCTCCGGTCCCGAGCCGGAATCCGTCGATACGCCCGAAATAACGACGGCTGCGGAAACCGCTCCGGCAGCGGCAGAGACTGTACAGACTGCAAAAGAAACGGTCTCCCCTGCCCCCGAAGCGAAAAACGACTACAAGCCTGCTGCTTACTGTATTATTGCAGGTATCGCGGTGACCGGCTGTATTATTCTGTTTGTTCTCAAAAAACGCAGACTTTCAAATTTCATAGCGGTCGTTATAGCTGCCGGCGCCGCTGCGGCATTCATCTTCTTCACCGAGTTCCGCAGCAGTGACGATTATTACAGCGGCAGCGGTCATGTGAAAGAAAATGTCATCGGCAAAGTCACCATGACGATACGCTGTGATGCTGTCGTCGGGAAGGGCAGTTCTCCTTACGTTCCGGCAGACGGCATAATACTCGATACCACAGAATTTGATATAGAGAGCGGCGAGACGGTATATGACATTCTCACCGAAGCCGCAAGAACCTACAACATACAGCTTCAGGCAAACGGTGATTATATAGCAGGCATAGCGTATCTCTACGAATACGACTACGGTGACCTTTCCGGCTGGATCTATCACGTCAATGGCGATACTCCGTTCGTAATGTGCTCGGATTATAAGCTCTCGGACGGAGATGTGATCGAATGGCTCTATACCTGTGAACTCGGAAATGATCTTTGATCTTATGCACAATTTATAATGAATTTTTTATATCCGCTTTGCGGTCATTATCTTATTCACGAAGATTTTTTGGGTTATGACACAATTCCGATATGTGCGCGAAGCGCACACCACAATTGTGCATTGTGCATTGTGAATTGTGCATTGTGCATTATAAAAATGGAGGTGTTGATATGCGAGGATTCAGAGAACTGAACCCTGCCGTGATCGCAGTATATTACCTGTGTGTTATCGGCACGGCTATGTTCATAATGCATCCCGTTATCATCACCCTTTCACTTGTCGGTGCCGTGACACTGTACATAACGATCGACAAAAAGCGCAAAGCCGGGCTTCATATTTCGTTCTTTCTGCTGTTCCTGATACTCGCGGTCATAAATCCTATATGGTATCACAACGGAGTTACCGTTCTCTTTGTCGTCAACGACAGTCCTATAACACTTGAAGCTCTGCTCTACGGCGTTTTCGCCGCTGCAATGATAATATCGGTTCTTTACCGGTTCCGTACTTTCTCAATGATAATGACCGCCGACAAACTCATGTATATTTTCGGAAAGCTCTCGCCTAAAATCTCACTGATACTTTCAATGGCACTTCGATACATACCGCTTATGAGAAAGCAGACGGAAAAAGTCCGCAGCACGCAGAAGGCGCTCGGCATCTACCGCGGCGACAACATAGCCGACACACTCAAAGGCGAGATACGGATATTTTCGATAATGGCAACATGGTCACTCGAAAACGGCATAATCACAGCCGACAGTATGGAAGCACGAGGTTACGGAGCCCAAAGGCGTACATCTTTCTCTCTGTTCAGACTAAAGGTTTCGGACGCGGTATTTCTCGTGCTGTGCCTTATACCGACCGCTATAGTGATAACAGCAGCAGTCATGGGCGAGACCGATATGACCTACTACCCTGCCTTATCCGCAGTCACGGCAAGTCCGCCCGCACTCGCGTCCTACATATCATACGGCATTCTGTCGTTTCTGCCCTCTATACTTGAATGGAAGGAGGTACTGCGTTGGAAATACTTAATATCAAAGATCTGAGTTTCACATATCCGCTCGCGGCATCTCCCGCCCTCAGAGATATCTCGTTTTCGGTGAACGAGGGCGAGTTCATAGCACTTTGCGGAGCTACAGGAAGCGGTAAATCCACACTGCTGAGAATGCTTAAACCCGAACTTTCGCCCCTCGGTGAAAAGTCGGGCAGCATTTCTTTCAAAGCACGTCCGATAGATACCGCAAAGCCCTCTGAAACAGGCTTCGTTATGCAGGACCCCGACCACCAGATCGTGACCGACAAAGTCTGGCATGAGCTTGCTTTCGGGCTGGAGAATATGGGAATGCCGCATTCTGCTATTGCGAGAAAAACGGCTGAAATGGCAAGCTACTTCGGCATCGAGGACAAATTCGAGAGCAGCATCTCCGAACTGTCCGGCGGTCAGAAACAGCTCATAAATCTTGCCGCCGTAATGGTCACAGAACCGGAACTTCTCATTCTTGACGAACCGACCGCTCAGCTCGATCCGATAACCGCGTCAGAGCTTATAAACACGGTCAAAAAGATCAACCGTGACCTTTCACTCACCGTAATAATCGCAGAACACAGGCTTGAAGAAGTTATACCGATATGCGATAAGCTGCTCGTCATAGAGAACGGTACAGTGCTCGCTTTCGGAAAGCCGGAGGACGTTCTTAAACAGCTGTACGGGTACAGCGAGATCATGTGCGGAATGCCTGCCGCAGCGCGTATCTCTGCCCTTCTCGGCGAAAACGAATGTGCGCTGTCCGTGACACAGGGCAGAGAACTCGTCAGGAAATACGGCAATGAAAAGGAACTGCCGGAAAACAAGTCGGACAATAACAGCAAAAGGAACGCTGCTCTCGCGTTCCGGGACGTTTATTTCCGTTACGAACGAACGGCTCCGGACATTCTCAAGGGATCAAGTTTCGAGGTCTATGAAAACGAGATATTCTGCATTCTCGGCGGCAACGGCTCCGGAAAAACAACGGCGCTTTCATGCGCTTCCGGTATTCTCCGTCCGTATTCCGGAAACATTTATGTTTTCGGAAAAAAGATCAGGGATTACAAGAACCAGTCGCTTTACAACGAATGTCTTGCGCTCCTTCCGCAGGACATAATGACAGTGTTTCTGCGCAATACCGTCCGCGAAGAGCTTGACGACGCAGGTGCGGATATCAGCTCTCTGCCTTTCGATCTTACACCGCATCTCGGCAAGCACCCCTATGACCTGTCCGGGGGCGAAAGACAGCTCGCCGCACTCGCAAAAGTGCTTGCACTCAAACCGAAGCTGCTGCTGCTCGACGAACCGACAAAGGGACTTGACGCTGCCGCAAAGCAGCGGATAATATCACTTCTCCGGAAACTTACCGCAGACGGAATGACCATAGTTACCGTCACACACGACGTTGAGTTTGCCGCGGAATGTGCCGACAGATGTGCGCTGTTCTTCCGCGGCGAGATCGTATCGACCGCCCCGCCGGATGAGTTCTTCTCAGAAAACAGTTTTTATACTACTGCCGCAAGCCGTATCACACGAGGACATTTCCGCCGCGCTGTTACGGCACAGAAAGCCGCAGAGCTATGCAAGCTCAACGGTCTGAAGGAGGCGTGTGTATGATCGCGATAAAAAGCGCCGGCATTCGCAGCTTCATCAAAACAGCGTTTCCGTTCATAATCATTCCGGTCTTTACGATACTCGGGAGCGCATTATTTGACAGCGGCAAGCATCTTATCATATCGCTCGGTGTCGCAGTCATGACACTTCTCGTATTCGTTTCGGGCTATGAAAAGAAAAAGACCGGAACACGCCGCATGGTCATAGCTTCGGTAATGATAGCCCTATGCGTTCTCGGAAGGTTCATACCGGTGTTCAAGCCTATAACCGCGCTTACAATAATCACGGGAATGTACCTCGGCGGAGAAACCGGATTTCTCGTCGGCTCGCTCTCGGCTGTCATATCAAATATCTTTGCCGGCCAGCGTCCGTGGACTGCCTTCCAGATGCTCTCATGGGGGCTTATCGGGCTTATAGCGGGACTTGCTGCCAGGCCGCTGAAAAAAAGCCGCGTTCTGCTGCTTGCTTACGGCGCACTGTCAGGTATCGCTTATTCGTTCATAATGGATATATGGACGACGCTATGGTACAGCGGCGGTTTCGATACAGCGGTGTATCTCTCGGCGCTCGTAACGGCTGTTCCCTACACCGTGAGCTATGCTGTGTCAAACTTTGTTTTCCTTTTATTCCTTGCAAAACCGTTCGGAGAGAAACTGGAACGGCTGCATATCAAATACGGAGTATAAAATTACCGCAATGCGGCACCTGCCGTTTGCGGTATTTTTTACATCGAACCGAACATCATCTGCACGGCAGTGTACTGAATGCGAATATACAACTGATTATTGACACAGCCACGCAATAATGGTATAACGCATTAGTTATTCTCTGCTATGTATAGTAAAAAACCGCACAGAGTATCAATTCTGTGCGGTAATTTGTTATTCTCGAAACGGAGTCTATGCCAGCTTCGCTGCGTTTCAGTCTGCGTACGACATAAATTGAGGCTTTGAAAGTCTCTCTTCTCCTGTTACTCGTCGTCAATGATATCGACGATGTCCTCTTCGGTGTCGTCGTCGAGCGGTATTTCTCCGGACTGCTCATCTTCATCGGTGACAGGTTCTTCCGGAGAGGATTCATCACCCCCGTCGGGTGTCTGTTCGTCCGCGGAAGACCCGCTTTCCCCGCCGGATACGGGATCCTCCTCCGGCTCGTCCGGTACTTCCTCATACCGCACATCGGGCTGCGCCTCACCGCTTTCGGGAGCCGGCTCCTCGTCCGCAGTCTGACCTTCTGCGGGAGCATCGGCTGCCGAATAGCCCTCGGAAGCGTAGGATATCGAGCTTCTCGCGAGATAGTTCTTTATACCGGTAACGATACCGGCTGCAATGCCCTTGCGGTGCGTTTCGGATGCAAGCGCCATAGCGTCCATTATGTTATCTACAAATCCCGTTTCCACAAGCACAGACGGGAAGTCCTGCTGAAGCGTGACATGATAATAGCTGTAGCGTGAACCGCGGTTCTTGTCCGCACCGTCGGAGTAAACGCTCGTCGTGTAATACTTTGATACAGCCGAGGATATATTCGCGGCAAGAGGCTGTGAATATGACGAGAAATAATAGACCTCGGTACCGCGGGCTTCTCCCGTAGCCTTGTTTGCGTGTACGGATATGTAGATATCACAGCCGTACTGCCTTGCTATGTTCGGCCGCTCCTTCGTCAGCATGAACTGGCTCTCGGTAGGCAGACGGACAACATTCGCTCCTGCTGCCTTGAGCTGGGATTCAAGCTCCTTCGATATCGCAAGCACCACTTCCTGCTCAACGACTTCTCCGATAGCACCCGGGTCGAATACGTCCGCGGACTTGCCGTAGCCGTGTCCGGGGTCGATGACTACCGTGATACCGCTCAGCGAATTCACGGGTACCGGGAACCAGAGTATCAGATCTCCGTCGGAATTGTATGCCGCCTTGTGGCCCATATATACTCCCGGCTGGCGCAGTTCGAGTATGAGCCGGAACTTCGTGCCGTTATCCTCGGTGACGGTGTCCCACTTGCCCGACCTGAATACCTGATTGTACTCGAATGACGGCAGGGACGTTACACTGGTCACGTTTTCAAATGTTATGTACAGATGTGTCGCGGTAAAGTCGGTAACGTTATAGTCTCCGTCCCACGCGGTATAGTAGCTGTTGCCCGCAAGCCGCATATTGAAGCCTGTTCTGCGGTCGAGCTTCATCTTTATGTAGCTGTTTCCTCCGGTAGTGCCTATCGACTTGACAAAAAGCTCGTTCGTGCCGATAGCCGCGCCTTCTTCAAGCACGGAAGCACTTGCGGCGATACGCTTTCCGGACTCGGTAACGTAGTACCCGCCCGAGGTTGACTTGTATATCTCCAGCGAACCCGCGGGAAGCTGCGAGAATATCGGTGACGGGATATCGTCCGCGGTCTTTCCGTCATATACTATCGTGTTGTCGGAAAGGGTCTTGACATACTTTACAGTCTCGGAGGCGCTGTGCGGCGCGGCAAGAGTAGCGAAAACCTCTCCGCTTCCCGACGATTCCGCATCGGATACGATCACGGCTTCTTCCTTCTTTACGGGCTCGGGCTCCGCGTTCACGGTAACGGACGCACCTACCGCCTCCATGCTGTATCCGGAATAGGACGCGTAGATGTGTATTTTGCCCAGCTCCTGCTTCTGTCCGATAAGACCGTTCGGGACTGTGTATGTTCCGCTGAATCTTACATAGGACGAGTTCACTTCGTCCTCGTCGGCGGTGCCTACGGCTTCCTTCATTGATACCGTCGTGCCGTTGACAGTTCCGTAAACCGACGCGCCTTTATAGGCTCTCGCGGTGAGAGTTATCTTCGTACCGCCGTCAACGGTGAGTGATTTACCCTCAGAGATCGCGGTTCCTATGCCTTTGAGCACCGTGATCTTACGGGTTATATTATATGTATAGGTCTTGGATTTATGCTTTATCGTGAACGTGTTCAGACCGTCCGCGAGCTTTTTCTCGAAATAGAAGTTGCCCGCATCGTTGAGCTTTATCTCTTCGCCGTTGAAGTAAACCGGGAAATTGCTGTCAAAGCTGCCCATGAATGTCACGGCGGCTTCGGTTGTCGTATAGGTCAGCGCGTGAGGAGATGTCATTTTCAGATCCTCAAACAGCGTACCCTCGTTTATCTGCTCGTTGAAATAGGAAGTCAGCGTTTCGGTGGAGCCCATGGGGTCTTCCACAAGTCTGCCGAACGAGTTGAACACGCTTCCGCGGTAGCTGTCAAGCCGCTTGGCTATGGTGAGCTGTTTGAGGAGCTGATCCTCTCCGCTCCAGCCGGCAGTCGATGTGCCGAGATATTCGTTGTGGTGAACGACATACATGGGAATGTCGTATTCGTCGGTGAGGGCTCCCCACCAGCCCGTTACCTTCTCAAAGGGCAGTGTCGGGGAAGTTACCGAGCCGTAAGCACGCAGCAGCACGAAATCGACATAATTCTTCTCAATGAAGCTCTTGGTGTCGGAATATCCGTCAAAGTACGCCTGAACAGTGTCGCTCGTCTCGCTTCCTGCGGGATCCCACACCGAGTTTGCCCACATATCGTTGATTATGAAGCCCGCGGCTATGGAGTTGTCGGTGTCGCGAATGACCTCCGCCGCTGTGCGGAAATACTGCTCCGCCGTGTCGTAGAGCCAGTTCGTGTACCCCACGCCGGAGCCGTTGTTCATATAGCTGCCGAAGCTCTCAACATTTCTTCGCGCATAGTAGTCGTCGAGGATTATACCGGCGCACTGATAACGGAGCGCGAAACGATGTACTCTCGATACGAGCGTATCTATCGCATCCGCGCCGGAGCGGCAGTCCGACAGTATATGTCCGAGGTCGAGCACCACATAGGGAGATATTCCGCAGTTGTATGCGGTCGCTATCGCCGACGAAACGGGATCCACCGCACTGTCGCCGAGGTTCAGCGAATAGAAAGCCTTGTCGTCGCATACGGTATTGATAATGACCGTGTTCAGACCTATATCCGAGAACTCCGAGAAGATATTGTCAAGCTCGGACTCCAGCGCGTCGGTGTCCTCGTCCGGGTCGGTATAGAAATCCACCGAGGGTGTTATCACCGAAGCGCGCATATCCTCGGGCAGAGTGAACATAACTCCCGGAACGCCTGCGTTTGCGGGCGGGAGCTCCTGCACCGACGCTTCGGGAAGCTCGGTAAAATATGACATATCTTCACCGGATTCGCCGGAGACCGGCAGAGAAAGACAGGTCACTGCCGAGGCAGCGGCAATGAAAAGCGCCGCCGTTCGTTTTAACTTTCCTATCATCATTTACTTCCTTTTAAAATCTTTCCTGATATCAGGATGCCGTCAGTATCGCCTTGAGGTTATCCGCTTCGGCTTTCATTGCCGGAGTACGGTATTTGCTGTTGAACAGATAATTGTATGAATACAGGACGATGCCGGAGCAGCCGTTCGTATCCGCGTATTCGGTCTGACGCTTCAGCATGGTGTCGGTGTTCTGCCACTCGTACTTGCCGGAACCGGCCCATTTGTCCTCATTTCCCGCCTTATATACGGCGAGACCGATGTACAGCTTCGTCTTTGTTCCGCTTACGATAGAAAGCCACTCGTTCACATTGTTCTTGTACGGAACGCCGGAATTGTCAAAGCCGTAGTATATCTGCGGAGCGAAGTAATCTATATACCCGCCCCTGCACCATGCCTTTGTATCGGCATACAGCACATTCAGATTGTTTATGTTGTTGCCCTGCGGAGCCGCTCCGTACAGAGCCGAACCGCCTTCGTGCGCACCGTTGTACATGGCTTTCACCATTGCGTTGATGTTGTTTATCCTGAACGCGGACAGATCGCCGTAACCGCTCCCGGCAAAGGCTGAGCTGTCGAAGGACGCGTCGGTCGTGGGGTAGAAATAGTCGTCTATGTTCACTCCGTCAACGTCGTACCCCGAGACTATCTCGCGGACGTTTTCGCCGATAAGGTCTATTACGGCGCTGTAAGCAGGATTGAGATACCATGTCCCGTTTACATTGACGATATATGTTCCCTTTTCCGGACCGTGATACCATTTCCCTATGGGATAATCGGCCGAAATGCTCTCCATTTCGGCTGTGGAGCAAAGCCGCAGCGGATTTATCCAGGCATGGAACGAGATATTGCGCTTATGTGCTTCCGCGATCATTATTTCCAGCGGATCGTAAGATGTCCTGCTGCCGAGTGTACCCTTAAAATTCTTGGTGAACGGGAACAGAGAGGAGTAATAATAAGCGTCGCCGTGCGAACGCACATGAACGTACACTGTATTTATGCCGAATGCGGTGCAGTTGTCCATCATTGTGCCGAACGCAGTCCTGAAATCGGCTTCGCTCTTATTGAACAGGTGATCGTACAGTTCGATATATGATATCCACACGCCGCGTACCTTGCTGTGGTTGAATGCCTTATAGCTGTTTTTGGCTGTGCTTACGGTTCCGGAGCTCACAGCAGCGGGCTGAGTCGTGGTCTCCGCAGCTTTTGTTTCCGGAAGTTCGGAAACGGCCGGCTTTATAGAAGCAGCCGGTGCCGATGTAGAAATGACTATCGTGGTCGCCGCGGTAGTTACGGTCTCTTTCTTTGTTGCTGCGGATGCCGGCGTATCCGGTGCGTCCGGCGATACCGCTTTTGTGGTCTTTGACGCGGAAGATGTTTTGGCTGCGGTCGCAGCCGTCGTTGCGGCCGGAGAGGCGGTAACGGGCGGAGCCGTCGTTGCGGCAGGCGCGGTAACGGTCTGATCCGCTTCGCCGGCATCGGTTATAATTCCGCCCGGTACGGGAGCCGGTGCGGCGGCTGTCACGGGAGCGTCGGCAAGGAGCACTCCGCCGTGATCCCAGTTCAGCGGAACGGGCGCAGAGCTCGTCTCCGACGTGGAAATCTCCGTGATCTCAGTTGTCACGGCAGTTGTATTTACCGTTTCCGCGCTTTTGCAGGACGCAAGAAGCGCCGCGGCAGTCATAACGGCGGCAAGCCTGCAAAAAAAAGATATTTTTTTCAAGAGGCACACCTCCGTAAGCGTTATCACATAATCGTGCATTATGATTATAACACCCGCAAACCGTTTAGTCAATAGGTTTTGCGAAATATGTTCATAAAAATAAACGCTATGAAATTGTGCATTTTGTTCATAATATTCGTGTGAAAGAACACAGATATTTTTTCTTGTCAAAATATTGACAAATTTCATTATATATAGTACAATATGTAGTATGGAATTATATCCGGGCAATTCTGATCCGTATGCCCGGATACGGAAACAAATTTAGGAGGAAGTCACTATGGGACTCACACTGACCGAAAAAATAATCAAAGATCATATCGTTGACGGAGAAATGATCAAAGGCACCGAGATAGGACTGCGCATTGACCAGACATTAACGCAGGACGCTACCGGAACCATGGCATATCTTCAGTTCGAGGCAATGGGCGTTGACCGCGTAAAGACCGAGCGCTCCGTAGCCTACATCGACCACAATACCCTCCAGTCCGGCTTCGAGAACGCCGACGATCACCGCTTTATCGGCAGTGTTGCCAAGAAGCACGGAATCTGGTTCTCACGCCCCGGCAACGGTATCTGTCACCAGGTACACCTTGAGCGCTTCGGCAAGCCCGGAAAGACCCTCATAGGCTCCGACAGCCATACCCCCACGGGCGGCGGCATCGGTATGTTCGCGTGCGGCGCGGGCGGTCTTGACGTTGCGGTAGCAATGGGCGGCGGCGCTTACTATATCACAATGCCCGAGATCGTGAACATAAAGCTCACAGGAAAGCTGAATGACTGGGTATCCGCAAAGGACGTAATACTTAAGGTATTGCAGACCCTCTCTGTAAAGGGCGGTGTCGGCAAGGTCATGGAATACACCGGCGAAGGCGTGCTTTCGCTGTCGGTTCCGGAAAGAGCGACAATTACCAATATGGGTGCGGAGCTCGGCGCAACGACATCTATCTTCCCCTCCGACGAGACAACAAGACAGTTCCTCAAAGCACAGGGACGCGAGGAGGACTATATCCCGCTCGCCGCTGACCCCGACGCGGTTTACGATCAGACAGTCGAGATAGACCTGTCCGAGCTTGTTCCGCTTGCCGCCTGTCCTCACAGCCCCGACAACGTAAAGACGATAGACGAGATAGGCAATATAAAGATAGATCAGGTCTGCATCGGCTCCTGCACGAACTCTTCAATGCAGGATCTGCTCAAAGTCGCGCATATACTCAAAGGAAAGACCGTTCATCCCGATGTAAGCCTTGCGATCGCTCCCGGTTCGAAGCAGGTATATAATATGATGGCGCAGTGCGGCGCTCTGTCCGACCTTATCGACGCGGGCGCGAGAATACTCGAATGCGCCTGCGGTCCGTGCATCGGTATGGGACAGTCCCCGAACAGCCACGGCATATCGCTGCGTACATTCAACCGCAACTTCGAGGGAAGAAGCGGAACAAAGGACGGTCAGATATATCTCGTATCTCCCGAAACGGCTGCAATATCCGCAGTGACCGGAGTTCTCACAGATCCGCGCACCATAGGCGCAATGCCGCCTTATGTGATGCCGGAGAAGTTCGTCATTAACGACAATATGGTAGTTCCGCCCGCTTCTCCCGAGGAAGCTCCGGATGTGGAGATACTCCGCGGTCCGAACATCAAGCCCTTCCCGATAAACAAGCCTCTTGCCGAAAACATCGCAGCAGGCGTTACACTTAAAGTAGGCGACAACATCACAACAGACCACATCATGCCCGCGGGTGCGAAGATACTCCCGCTCCGCTCGAATATACCTGCTATATCGGAATACTGCTTCACCGTCTGCGACGAGACATTCCCGAAGCGTGCAAAGGAAGCCGGTCAGTCGATAATCGTCGGCGGTTCGAACTACGGCCAGGGCTCATCCCGTGAGCACGCTGCCCTTGCTCCGCTCTACCTCGGCGTAAAGGCGATAATCTGCAAATCCTTCGCAAGAATACATAAGCAGAACCTCATCAACAACGGCATACTCCCGCTCACATTCGTGAACGAAGCCGATTATGACAAGATAGATCAGGGTGATCAGCTCGAAATACCCGGAGTAAAGTCCGCTGTAAAGCACGGCGACAAGATACTTGTAAAGAACATCACCAAGGGCGTGTTCTTCCACACCACCCTTGATCTTTCCGAGCGCGGCAAGGGAATGATACTCGAAGGCGGTCTGCTCAACTACACCAAGAAGAACGGCTGAGAATCGTCTGCAGCATCGGAGATGCCGGCAGCCGTCTGTGGAAGAGGCGCTGCCTCTCCCTCACCGCTTCCTTCGGACGCCAACGGAAGCAAAAGCGTAACGGCAGAAGAAAGGATAACGCTATGAACTGCCCTTTTTGCGGAAAAGAAATGCAGCATGGTATCCTGTCCGGCGACGGAAGAAGCGCCGTCACATTCAAACCGGGCAATAAAAAGACAGGCGGGTTCGACAGGTTTCTCGGCATAGACAAGCTCACTGCCGCAAAATATACCCTCACGGCATTCACGATAGATGCCGACTACTGCCCCGACTGCAAAAAGATGATATTCGATACCGAAATAAAAGGATAAGAAAGGATCAGAACCAATGGCTAAAATTCAGATGAAGACCCCGCTCGTCGAAATGGACGGAGACGAAATGACCAGAGTTATATGGAAGATGATAAAGGATAAGCTCCTGCTTCCGTATATCGACCTCAGGACCGAGTATTACGATCTCGGACTTGTAAAGCGCAACGAAACGAACGACCAGATCACGATCGACAGCGCGAACGCTACCAAGAAGTACGGCGTTGCGGTCAAGTGCGCTACTATCACGCCGAATGCTCAGAGAATGACGGAATATAACCTTAAGGAGATGTGGAAGTCCCCGAACGGCACTATCAGAGCAATACTTGACGGCACCGTGTTCAGAGCTCCGATACTTGTAAAAGGCATCAATTCGCTGATACCCACATGGACAAAGCCGATAACAATTGCCCGTCACGCTTACGGCGATGTTTACAAGAACAGCGAGATGAAGGTGAAGGACGGCTCAAAGGCAGAGCTTATCGTCACCGACAAGGACGGCAACGAGACACGCCAGCTTATCCATGAATTCAAGGGCAGCGACGGTATAATACAGGGTCTTCACAATATAAACAACTCTATCGCTTCCTTCGCACGTTCCTGCTTCAACTTCGCACTCGATACAAAGCAGGATATCTGGTTTGCGACAAAGGACACGATCTCCAAGCAGTACGACCACACATTCAAGGACATTTTTGCGGAGATCTTTGAGACAGAATACAAGGGCAAGTTCGCCGAAGCGGGCATAGAATACTTCTACACGCTCATCGACGATGCGGTAGCGAGAGTCGTTCGCTCCAACGGCGGTTATATCTGGGCGTGCAAGAACTACGACGGAGACGTTATGTCCGATATGGTAGCAACAGCGTTCGGCAGTCTCGGCATGATGACATCCGTACTCGTATCTCCCTCCGGAGTTTACGAATACGAAGCTGCTCACGGCACGGTTACCCGCCATTACTACAAGCACCTTAAAGGTGAGGAGACATCTACCAACTCGGTAGCGACAATATTTGCATGGACGGGCGCACTCAAAAAGCGAGGAGAGCTTGACGGCATACCGGAGCTTTCGGCATTTGCGGAAAAGCTCGAAAAAGCAACGGTAAAGACCATAGAGGACGGCGTTATGACAGGTGACCTGTATGTTCTGTCAACGCTTGAAAACAAGAAGAAGGTAAACACAGAGCAGTTCCTTGACGAGATCAACATCCGCCTTAAAGAAATGATATAATAGATTTTCACCGCCCGCAGCTTATTGTCAACTACCCTTGACGGGAGGAGATGCTTAAAATATGTCAAAGAACGAAAAAGTCTCAAAATCGGTCATACGCAGACTTCCGAGATATTACAGATTTCTCGGCGAGCTACTCAGGGAGGGGATCACAAAGATATCCTCCCGTGAGCTTGCGGAAAGAATGAGCGTCACCGCATCACAGATACGGCAGGATCTCAACTGCTTCGGCGGGTTCGGTCAGCAGGGTTACGGATATAACGTGTCCGAACTTCGCGAGGAAATAGGCGCTATTCTCGGAGTGAACGCAAAACACGCGGCAGTGCTTATCGGCGCGGGAAATCTCGGACGCGCTCTTGCGGTGCATCTCGATTACGCGAAGTACGGCTGCCGTCTCTGCGGTATATTCGACTCGAACGAAAAGCTCACCGGTGCTTCGCTCGGCGGCATCAGAGTCAGCCCGCTGTCCGATCTGGAGAGCTTCTGCGCAAAGGCAAAGCCGGTAATAGCAATACTCTGCATACCGAAAGATTCGGCTCCCGATATCTGCGAAAAGCTCATCTCTCTCGGTGTGAAGGCATTCTGGAATTTCTCGCATTACGATATGCCGCAGAAAAATCTGCCGGGTGTCACTGTTGAAAACGTACATCTCGGCGACAGCCTTATGGCACTTTGCTATGGAATAACCAATTCGGAGACAGAAAAGACCGAAAGTCCGGACCAAATGTAAAGCAATACCGCTGTGACGCTGACAGATACGGAGTGCAGGAGTTTTACCTGTGTTTCGATCTGTCCGAACCGCAGCATACAGATCAATATGTATAAAAGCCCCCGGAATGTATAAAACATTCCGAGGGCTTTTCTCTGTTTTCTCACTTGCCGATAATTCCGGCAATACATTCCTTTCTCTGCCCGAACAGCGCGATAAGTTCGGCATGGTGCGCAGTGATGTACTCCGTATCACCGTTCTTCGCGGCAAATTCAAGCGACTTTGCCAGCTCCGACACGTCCATAACTCCGACCGTCTTTGATATGCTTTTCAGAGCGTGAACGTATATGCAGTAATTTTCCGCGTCGTTCTCCGCGTATGCTTTCTTAAGTTCTTCCGTGCGCTTTTCGTATGACAAAGCATAGTCGGACAGCATCTCAAGGTAGAATCCGAAGTCACCGGCACAGTACGCAAGTCCGTCTTTCGCGGAAATGCCCGCCTCGTTCAGCTTCCCGATCATATCTTCGGGAACTGCGCCGCTGCTGTCGGACGTAGCAGATTCTGCTGCGTCCTCGCCGCCCTCGGGTTCAAATTCCAGAACATCGCCTTCCACAGGCGCAAATTCAATGACCTCACTGTCGGAAATATCCGCATCGGACTTGCCGCTGTCGTCCGCCGGCACGGCATTCAGATAGCGCATCAGCTTCTTCTCAAGCTGATCTATCTCTATCGGTTTCGAGAGGTAATCGTCAAATCCCGCGTTAAGATATGTCTCCCTCGCTCCGTTCACGGCATTCGCGGTAAGCGCTATCACCGTGGTGCTTTCCGGAACAAGATTCTCTTCACGCAGCTTTTTCAGCGTTTCGATGCCGTCCATTTTCGGCATCATGTGGTCGAGAAACAGGATATCATAGCGGTTCTTACGCATAAGTTCCACGGTTTCAGCTCCCGACACGGCAAGTTCGGGAACGATACCGAATATCTTCATAAGATTCTTTGCGACCTTAAGGTTCATCTCATTATCATCTGTGATAAGCACTTTCGCACCGTCGAAGTGAGGCTTCTCCTTCTTTTCCTCCCTGTGCTCCGCCGCAGCGCGTCTTTCGATATTCTTTCCTATCGGCTTGCTGTCGGCTATGCCCTGCTTCACCTCAAACGAGAATACCGAACCCGACCCGTAAACGCTCTCGACCTCAAGTCTGCTGTCCATAAGATCGAGCAGCTTGGTGACTATCGCCATACCGAGACCTGTTCCTTCTATATTGCGGTTTCTCGTCTCGTCAAGACGGGAGAAGGACTCGAACATCTTGCCGATATCCTCGCTGCGTATTCCTATACCCGTATCCTTTACGGCGACCGCGAGCGTGATACCGCTGTCAGTTTTTTCACGGCATAATATCGAAAATGTGACGCTTCCGCGCTCGGTGTACTTGACCGCATTTGTCAGCAGGTTGAGTATTACCTGCGTTATGCGGACATCGTCACCGATAAGCGAGGTCGGCAGGTTTTCGTCGATCTCCGTGATGAAGTCGAGTCCCTTTGACGCAGCGCGGGACGAAACGGAGTTGATAAGGTTATTGATAACGGATATCGTGTCGTATTCAACAGGGATTATCTCCATTTTTCCGTCGTCTATCTTTGAGAAGTCGAGTATGCTGTTTATGAGGGAAAGCAGCGTCTTTCCGGCAGTCCGGATATTATCCGAATATTCCAGTATGTCCTTATCCTCCGATTCGCGAAGTATCATCTCGTTCATACCGAGTATCGCGTTTATCGGAGTCCGTATCTCGTGTGACATCTGCGCAAGGAAACGGCTCTTTGCCTGCCCTGCCGCAGTAGCCGCGTCGGCTGCCTCCTTCATGCTGAGGTTCACCTTATCCTGTCCGCGTATCAGTCTCGACAGACTGATATATACCATTATTATGCAGGCGGCGACCGTAACGGTACATATCAGGCATATTACGAATCCGTGTCCGTAAATCGACCAGATATTGCTTGCCTTATACACAACGAAATTAGAGATAGCACTGCGCTTTGCTGTAATGATACGCACAACTCCGTCGTAGTCAACGACTACCATTGTGCTGCCGCCGTCCGCGCTGAGTTCTCCGTATTCAAGCTCCGAAACGTTCGTCGTTTTTTCGAGAGACATCTGATACTTGCCATAGGGGTGGTTGATGATATCCCCATGCGCGTCGGCAAGGAAAGCGTAGCCCGTGTCGCTGTAGCTGCCGCTCAGTATCTCGATCAGCTTATCCATATAGAAATCTATGCCGAATATGCCGAGAAATTCGCCGGTCTTTGAATCATGCACCTGTTCGGATATCGTAACGCAGTAAAGCCCCGTCTGCTTGTCATAGTACGGCGCGGAAACGCTCCACTGATCCTTTGCGGCAATGGTGTCAATGTACCACTGGCGTTCCTCGACCTTCCAGCCCGGCTCCGGCAGCCAGCCCGTGTTCATAAAAACAGTAGGCTCCAGCTTCGGATTTGCAAGATAAAGCGCGGAGATCTCCGGGTACTGCTGCGCGAGCCTGTCGAGATAACCGACCGTACCTTCGTAGTCGTTCACCATATCCGGGTTTGTGGAGATTATGCTCGTGAACATATCAAGTATGCTCTTCTGCTTGTTTATCCAGTCGGAAAGACGGTATTCGTAGCGGTTTACGGCGTTTGACATTTCCGAGTCCGCAAGACCCTTGCTAAGAAACAGTGATGCCGATACCGTGACAAGCAGTACAAGTATGAGCAGAACAAGAATGATATTCCTGAACCGGTTGTTCACATGGAGGACCTTACCGTTTCCGGATCTGCGCTCATGAGCTTTTTTCTTCTTCTCGTCCTTGACGATATTGGTATAGGAGATGATCTGATGTATCTTGTAGGAAAGCTGCTCTCCCGCGTCGTGTATCCCCGCAAAGCGTTCCTGTGTACTTTCGTAATCGGAATTGTTGCGTGTGTCGGAATTGTTGAGTATCTTCTTTAGCGGAGTCTCAAGCTCACCGGTTATGGTCGCGAGAAATTCGTCCTTTGATTTAAGGGCGTTCTCCGCCTTGATCCTGTTTTTGGAATTCATCGAATAGAGGAATATGATGACTCCGATAAGCACAAGAACGAGAATGAGCGAAACGATAAGATTTATATATGAATTGCGGTAAAGCTCCCAGTCACTCTCGCTTACTATCAGATACCAGCCGGAGCCGCTGCCCGAGCCGGTGGCAAACAGGTTTTCGTTGAACAGACCCTTGCGTATGCGGTGAGTAACGAATTCGTCGCTGTTCTTCGCAAGATAGAATATCGCGGAGTATTCCGGAAGGCTGTCCGTCAGTGACTCGCCGAGAAGCGATTCGTCGGAGCAGCCCGCAATGATGCCGTCGTCGGTGACTATTACCGCATTGTGCAGTCCGGTCTCGTTCATCTTGACAACGTGAGACTGTATGCGTTCCATTGTATAATCCACGCTCAGCACCGTGTCGTTGTCGGGAAGCATTACCGATACGGTATAGCACAGATCACCCGTTATCACATCGACATAAGGCGGAGATACATACGCGCTCCCCGGAGTCTTTGCCGCGCCTGTGTACCAGCTTCTTTCGAGGGGCTTGAAATGTTCCGGGTCGGCAAGACCGGGCAGAATGTTCCAGTCCGTGCCTGCCATATAGATATTGTAAGCTCCGTTGTTCTCATCGGAGAGTTTGTCTATTCTGTCATAAACCAGATCGGTGAGTGCATTTATATCGCCGAGATGCGGCTGCACCGCCACGGCAAGCTGCATGGTGAAATCCTTTGCGTCGCTTATCGTGCCTTCGAGCTCGCCGCTTATGCTTTCCAGCTGATATTTTCCCGTTTCCATTGTCTGTTCCGAGGACATACGGAACACAATGCGTATCTCAATAAATATTACAGCGGCTAGGAGCGCAGCTATCACCGCTATAAGTGCGTAATTCTTTCGCCTGTCCACAACGAACCTCCCATTTACGATCGGAGTCGGTATATATCTGAAAACCGGCTGCTGCTGTACCGTTATCGGAAGCAAAGCCGGAACGGTATTGCCTTGAATAACAATTTTCGTGCCTTACCCTGCCGGAACAGGATAAGGCACAGATAGATTTTATTACATTATAGCAAAATCACTCAAAATTGTCAATATTCCGAAGCCTTTTCAGCCATTTCCGCGATACCCGCGAGCCCCTTCCTGCACAGATATCTGATTCTTTCTCCGACAGTCATGGATCCGAACGCATCTGTCAGCGACCATGCTTCGAGCTTATACGCCGCTTTGGTAAGCAGCTCCGCCACCGCCGAGCGGACATTGGGAGAAAGCTGCTCCGTATAGAAGATCAGCCGTCCGCCGCTCCCGTTTATCAAGCCCATAAAGCGAAGAAACCACTCTGCTTTGTAAAAGCCCGCCGCTTCATAGATACCGATAAAATCGGCGATCATCTCGTCGTGAAGGATATTGTTCGTCACTCCGTAAACCTGCTTCGTGAAGTAATGTGTGCATTCATGCCCGCGGCGAAGAACAAACGACATTTCCGCCCACTTCTCATCGTCACCGAGCCCGAGCTCGGACGCGGGAACATTGCTGTACGGCTTTGCCGAAAGTATCATGAACCGCGTCGTCTTGCCGTGGAGGAACGACGCACCCGTCTGCGAAAGGTTTTCCGGACACACGCCCTTATACGCTATGTTGGTCACAAGCTGCTCGAAATCGTCGGTATCGGGAGTGTAAATGACCGGTATTCCTCCCGCGAATGACCGATAGATACTTATTTCAACCTTTCCGGGAGAACGGAACTCAACCGGGCGCTGTCTGCATACCTTCTCGTTTATCGCCTTGTCCGCACCCGCTGTACCGGCATACATTATGATATTCTCCCACAGGCCGAGAAAACTCTCGTCGGGCTCGCTTATCTCCGTACAGCCCTCAAATCTGTTCGCTGTATATTCATAGAACTCCGCCTTTTCCCGCTCGTCAAGTCCGTACTTTTCTATAATTCTGTCCGTTATCATTTCTTTTCCCTTTCAAGGTTTATTTTCTGATGGGTACCTCTAAAAACCGCTTTGAAAAGAGAAAATGAGATAGCTGCGTCGGATACAAGGAAAGCCGACGAAGCCGGGCTGGCGCCCGGTTAGGAGGTTTCAAATTGGGTTTTTAGAGGTTCCCTGATATTATACCATAAACTTCTTTCATACACAATACAGGCATCAAAAAAACTCCGCATTTTACATCATCTATATTATCAAAACACTTGATTTTATAATTCAGATACGTTATAATATTAAATGTAAGTATATCTCTGCTCGAAAGCGGAGATACGGCAAGTATCATATCATTCCCGGAGGAACATACCATGATAAAAGACGGCGAAAAGCAGCTTGAAGAGATCTACGATATATGCAACAGGCTCTACACCGATATGTGCAGCAACAAGAAGAACGACCATTCCGTACTGTTCTCATATCTTACGGAGCTCGGCAAGTCCCTTGTCGGTGCGGACAGAGCCAGCTTTTGGAAATGGGACAAGTATAAGCACGAATTATGGACGGCATCAGCGACCGGTACGGACAGGATAGTCATTCCCGATACCACCGGACTTGTAGGCAAGGCTCTCAAAGAGCAGCGCGTCGTGATAACCAACGACCCGTACAACGACCCGGATTTCAACTCCGCGGTAGATAAAAAGACCGGATATGTCACAAAGTCGATACTTGTTATGCCGATAGCCGACGTAAACGGTGAATTCATCGGAGCTTTGCAGGTTATCAACAAGCTCGGCGGCGGTTTCGACGAAGAGCGCGATGTGCGCTGTCTTTCCCTCGCGGCGATAGTATGCGGCATAACACTTGAATCCGAAACGTTCCTGGAGAACTCCCACCGCGACAAGCTCACAAGACTCAAAAACAGAATGGGTTTCTACAGCGATTTCTCAAAGAAGTACACAAAGCTGCTTGAAGAAGGCAGACCGCTCAGTATGTTCATCTGCGATATCGACAAGTTCAAGCGCGTCAACGACACTTACGGACATAACGCCGGAGACGCTGTGCTCGCGTTCAACGCCGCAATGCTTTCCGGAGCGTGTGAGGGTGATCTTTGCGTTTACCGCTGGGGCGGTGAGGAATTCATAATGATGATGCCCGATTACACGCTTGAACAGTGCGTTGAGAAAGCGGAGAGCATCAGACTGCGCATTATGGACTCGGAATGTGACGCGGCAGGCACGATAATAAAATATACGGTGAGCTTCGGCTGCCGCAGGTTCGACCCGGAAATGTCCATAGAGGACAATATCAGCGCCGCAGACGAGCATCTCTACACCGCAAAGGAAACAGGAAGGAACAAGGTGGTGTACTGATATGCGTGAATATTTGCAGTTCCTCGGCAGAGGTTCCGCGTTCACGGACGAAAACAACAGTGCCTTTTTTACGGACGGCAATGAGCTTGTCCTGATCGATCTTCCCATGTCATCGTTCCGCAAACTGCGGAAATACGGAACGGATACCCTGTCCGGTATAAGTTCCCCGGATATCACGGTGCTTGTGACGCACACACACGGCGACCATACCGGCGGTATCCCGACGTTCATACACTATGCGTTCTACATACTTCACCGCAAGGTCACGGTAATCGCACCGTCTGAGGAGGTAGCCGCCGATCTGCGTTTTCTGGCGGAACGGCTGGAGGGCTGCCGCCCGGAAGCGTATGACCTGATAACGGCGAAAGAGGCAGCCCGCCCGTGGCTCCTCGATGTCATACCGACCCGTCATTCGCCGGAGCTCGAAGGCCGATGCTTCGGTTACAGACTGAACGTGAACGGGCAGAATGTCGTATATACCGGCGACACGGCGGTAATAGAGCCGTTCCTGCCGTATCTCGGAAAGGGCTCGCTTCTGTACTCGGATTCCTCGGCTCACGACAGCGCGGTGCATATCAACGTTTCCGAGCTTATCGAAAAAACAGACGGACTTGACATACAGCTGTACCTTATGCACCTCGATGACCCGGAAAAAATAGCGGAAGCCGCTTCCGGCAGCAATGCGCTCATCGCACCGCTGTTTGAAGAGCATTTATCGTAATCACCCTTCTTCGATCTGACCTGTCACGATCTATAATTGCGGCGAAGCCGTTCCGAATTATTAATTCTTAAATAAAAAAGACCGTTCATAAGGACGGTCTTTTTCTGTTAAAATCCCTGTTTTTTCAGTGTTTCATCAAGCTCGTTTATAAGCCTGCGTTCAAGCCGGTTTTCAGCCGGTGCCGTGGGCGAAAATTTATCTATGACCTCCAGCGCTTTGCCGATAAAGAAGCGGGCTTTCTGCGGGTCATGCTGTATGCCGTAAGCATAATATGCGAGAACACGCTTCGTATTCGCATCATTGTCCGTTGCCATCGCAGCACTTGCCTTGTCATAGAAAAGAGATGCTATCTCCGGATTTATCTCATAGCGCGAATAGTAGAATATCAGAATCATATACGCCAGGACAAACTGCAGCGAAAACGGCTCTCCGCTCAGCATATTGCAGAGCGTATAAACCGGATACCGAAGTTCTTCCGTTCTTTCCGCGTCGAGAAGATACTCACAGTAAAACATCAGATACATTATTTTTTCGGTGTTTGTCGCATTGGGATACGGAAGCTCTTCCGGCGGACGCAGCTGCATTCTGTCGAATGTTCCCCCGGCGCGGAGATAATCCGCAAGCTGCTGCACATAACCGCCGAGCCCTCTCATGGCAAACCCGTGTACAAACACGGTCGTGCCGATATCCGTCAGAACGGTTATCCATAAAAACGCGCAGTACAGGATAGCAATATTGTAACCGAACGTAGATCTGCCTGTGATAAACGCCTCCCATGCCTGTCCCGTAAGCAATGTAACCGCCAGCGCCAGAACCGCTTTGATGAATATGCGCACTATCGAAAATTTCAGAGCAGCCTTGTTTGAATCGGGAGCCGTATTTCTGCGGATGTCGATGACCGTCATAGTCTGTATCCCGGGTGAAAACCTGCCGCGGGCGGTCTGCCAGCCGTCTTCCGTCCTTGTCATGGTCAGACCGAAGAAAGAAACAGAAACGCATCTAAGCCCGAACAGCGGCGAAACAAACAGAGCACAGAGTAAATTTACGGAATTGTATGTGACAGCTCCAATGATGAGCGCGATCAGAAAAGCCAGTGTCGTATTTCTCACTCCCGTTCTGTAATTAATGTGTCCTCAACAACTGCCTTATGGCAGTTGTTGTTCCGAAATCCACAATGCGGACTTCGAAAGCCTTAAAAATACACTTTCAGCGTATTTTCAAGGCGGACACATTTCTTGATGAGCAGACATTAATTATTTCATCGGCAATACCGCTGTTTCAGTCTGCGTCTGCCCTATCGTCACGATTCAGATACATCGCCGCAGGCAATACATAATTATTCATTATTCACTATTCATTCTTCACTGTTTCCGTTTCTCATTCCCGTTACCGACCAGACGAAAACGCCTACGGATTTGCCCTTGAGCGGTATCTCGCCGATAGGCTCGGCTGTGATGCGGTCTTTCACGCGGTCATAGACATCGCTGCTTATGAGTATCTGCCCGCGTTTGGCGTTCGCTTCAAGACGTGCGGCGGTGTTGACCGTGTCACCCATTGCGGTGTAGTCCATACGGAAGTCGCAGCCCATATTGCCGACTACCGCGTCTCCGCAGTTGACACCGACACCGAAACCTACGCTCTTGCCGTACTTTGCCATGAATTTTTCTTCTATCGCGGCGCTTCCGGCAACTATATCCATAGCTGTCTTTACGGCGCGGAAAACGTAATCGTCAAGATCGAAAGGCGCGTTAAAAACGGCCATTGTCGCATCTCCGACGAATTTATCCAGCGTTCCTTCGTTTGCAAATATCGAATTTGTGGTAAGATTGAGGTATGTGTTTACGATATCCACCACCTGCTCAGGTTCGAGGCTCTCGGACATTGTGGTAAATCCGCGGATATCCACAAACAGCACCGCGATATGCTTTCTCTCGCCTCCGAGATTTATCTTGTAATTGCCGCTTCTGGCAATATTCTCAACTACCTGCGGCGCAACATACTTTCTGAAAGCACTCATTATCCTGCGCTTTTCCATAGTTTCCGCAATGTAGTTGAATACGATCTCGGTCACATAGGCGAGCGCGGCAAATATCGGGGTGTAGATAAGCGGGGTTATCGTTCCGGACTGCCACAGCAGGAAACAGGCTCCGCACCACAGCAGTACAGACGCTATGAACAGCGGTGTGCTGATGCGGACGCTTAATATGCCTGTCGCGTAAAAGATCGCCGCGGCTATGACAGCGCACAGCAGCGAAGATATCAGAGTATCCGCGGGTACGGGAGTTCTGCCGTCCATAAGCGCCTGAACGATATTGGCGTTTATCTCGACACCGAACATCTGATCCGCACTGTTCGGAATATCGTACTCGTCACGCAATCCGAGCGCGTAAGCTCCAACAAACACGATACAGTCACGGAAAGCACGCGGATCAACACTTCCGTCAAGAATGTTCGTGATCGGTATGAATTCGTAGTCGTGCGGTCTGCCGGCGTAATCTATCCACATACGTCCCGCTTTGTCCAGCGCGGGAGTTTTCTCCGGTGTGCCGGTTACCTCACAGTACCTTGTGTATGTGCGGTAAGCAAGATGCTGCATGATACTGCCGTCATAGCTTTCAGTGAGCTTCAGATTGCGCAAAACACCGTCATCGCCTACGGCAACGTTCACGAAGCCGAGTTCGGCGCAGTCCTCGATGATAGGCTTGCTGACCGAATCTATATGCGCATAGTTGATATATCCGTTACCGTCAGCGTCCTTTTCATACTGCGCGGAATAATTGATATATTCGGCAGCCACGACCTTCCCGCTTTTACGGCAGGCTTCGATAAGCTGCGCGTCCGTCTGCTCGTCAAGCTCGCCGAGCAGCATTATATCCAGCGATATGACAGCGGGATAATCCCCGAGCGCTTCTATGACACGGGCATACACATCACGCTTCCAGGTACCGTAATTCCCGAGCACTGCGCGGGATTCGTCCGAATCGTCTATGGCGATTATCTTTATCTCGCCGTTCGTTCCCCTCGGCTGCTGATACAGCAGATCCTTCGCGTTGAGATCAAGAACGCCGAACAGGTCGAAGTACGATACCGCAAACGCGAGGACAAAGCTGATCACCGTACCCGCCGCTATTCTGATCTTTTTGTTTTTATCCATTATCAGAAGTCCTCTATTTCAAGCCCGCTGCCGGCTTCGTCATCTACACTGCCGTAGCCTTCGCCGTTATAGGTCTCGGAGAAGGTTATTTCCCCGCGGTCACACCATGCGGTGATGCTGCCGTTGTCGTTTTCGATCTCACACTTTACATCAATATAGGCTCCGCAGCCGTTCAGACACTCGAACCTCGCGGTGCAGCTGCTGTGGTCGGCACTCCAGATAAATACGGGATCGTCGTTTTCCTGATAGAAGTAATTGTGTGAGCAGGTGAGCGAGTAAGTGCCGGGATATGGCTTGCCTTTATAAACGAAATCGATATGATATGTGACGGTATTGCCCGAATCGAAATCGATGCTGCCGACTTCGCCGGTGACATTGACACTTTCACTGCACTTGTAGCATGTCAGCTTCGCGGTGTAGGTGCCATCCTTTCCTTTTCCGGATTCCAGTGACACCGCTCCGAGCCTGTATTCGTGCTCACACTTCTTTTCGGCCTTATCGTCTGTCTTTTCGGTTTGTTTTTCCTCTTTCTCAGGCTTTTCGACGCTCTGATTCTGTTCCTTGTCCTTATCGCTGTCCGTTCCGGACTTTTCCTCCTGTTTTTTCTCTTCCTGCTTCTGTTCAGCCGGTGTCTGTTCGTCCTGCTTATCATTGTCCTGCTTCTGTTCGGCAGGAACAGGCTGCTGTACCGCTTCTTGAGCTGCCGTAACGCTCTGTGGCTGCTGTACCGCCGCATATTCCTGCGCTGCGGGTGCTGCCTGATCCTCGTTTCCTGCCGGAGCCGCAGGTACCGCTTCTTCCTGATGTACCGCACCGTCGTCAGCAGCACCGCCGTCCGCAGCACCGCCGTCCGCAGCACCGCCGTCCGCAGCACCGTCGTCCGCAGCACCGTCGTCCGCAGCACCGTCGTCGCCGTCGGATCCCTGATCAGCTTCAGCCGGTGTACCGTCTCCGGCTGCCTCTCCCGCATTCTGAACCGCCTGATCTGCGCCCGGCTCAGGGATTGCCACAACCGCCGCTGCTTCCGCGGCATTGGCATTGGTCACTACGGAATCGGAAGGCCAGGGTTCAAAAATGCTGCCGGACAAGTATGAGGTATATTGGGTTATATCAACGTTGCGCCTTTTGAATTCCGCCTCCAGATCTTCGTTTGAGAAGCAGATATTGCGTCCTCCCTTTGAAGCGGCATAGACACAAACAAGGATATTGATATCTATGTCACTTAATTTTAAAAGCCCTACACCGTTGGCAATTTCATCGGCTTCCCTGACATAATATGTCGTGTTTCCGTCCGACTGTATTACAGCCTTGTATCCCGCTTTTACAATGATATCCTCTTCGTATGCGGTACGTCGTGTGGAAACACTGCCGGCAAAAGTGAATATTTCGGTAGTCTCTTTTCCCTCGCTGTCCTTTACAACTCTCGCGACAAAGATAGTTCCTCTGACGCTGAGAACGGCGTTCGGTGTGGTAACGGTGTAAGCCTCACTGCTGTTCAGCGGACGCATAATCTCGTTGTAAAGCTCGCCGTATTCGAGGACTATCGAAGTGGACCTTCCGCCGCTGCCCGTTGATTCAAATCTGGCGCGGCTGTTTTCTTCAAGTCTCGCGTACTTTTCCGAATCGAGCATCATACCGCTGTAGCTTTCTGCCGCAGTAGTCATGGCGAACCCGTCCGTGAGCTTCATATTCTGATAAGCCTTGTATGTATCGCCCTTGTTCTCGACAGTCACATCACCGACGATCTCCTTGACACTTATGGAGTCGTAGCTCTCGGTATTGTTCCCGCACCCGGAAAGCGTAAAAACGGAAGCTATCGCCACAGCTGCCGCAGCAAATAAGCCTGCTATTGTTTTCGGGCATTTTCTTTTCAGTGTTTTTCCCATATTGTACCTCCGCATAGAAAAACGGTCATAACTGCATGATGAAGCAAATAAGGTCTTCAAAGCCGTGCTTTCTGTATATCACCAGAATAATACATAATTCACCACATTATATATTACCATACTTTTCTGAATTTGTAAATATAACTATCATACTTTTTTAATTATTCTTAACCGGAATTTTAATATCATAATGATAAGACAGCCTGCCATGATCATCACAGCAAGCTGTCCGGTTTTAATATTGAAAATCTTTGCGGCGCACCGTTCATCTTCTGAATTTGGAGATAATTTCGTTGATATCCTGAGCGGTCTGCTTGTTCTTACCGATGAACTCGTCAAGCTGCTTGACCATTTCGTATGTTTCCTGCGTCTTTTCGTCGATTTTTCCGAGACAACATTTGTCACTCTTCCGCTCAACACGCAGTAAAACACGATCATGCACACGAGCGAGATAACTCCGACACAGATCGAAATAGATGTTGACATTTTAAGATTTTTTATCATTCTTTATTTCCTCTCTCTTTACCTATGCTTTGACTGTCATTCATTGTCACGCCGAGCCTGTAAAGATATTGATATTATACCATAGAAATCCGATATTGTTAACTTTTCGTGCATAAATACCAATAAATCATACGACTGTCTTTCCGCTCCGGAACAGACGCAACAACCGGTTGCTTGACGATGACCGGGGTATATGCTATAATTTCATCAGACGGAAGGTATCCTTTTCCTGCCGGAGACAAGACAGATCATAAGGAGGGCAAACAATATGAGTACAAAAGAGGTCATTTTCGAGCTTCGCACCAAAAACGGCTTATCGCAGGACGCACTCGCGGAGAAGGTCTTCGTAACAAGACAGGCGGTATCGCGCTGGGAAAACGGCGAGACCGTACCGAACACCGAAACACTCAAGCTGCTGTCAAAGCTGTTCAATGTTTCGATCAACACACTTCTCGGCTCACCGAGAAAGCTGATCTGTCAGTGCTGCGGTATGCCGCTTGAAGACGCGATGATAAGCAGAGAAAAGGACGGCTCGTTCAATGACGATTACTGCAAATGGTGCTATGCCGACGGGGAATATATGTACAGCAGCATGGACGATCTTATAGAGGTCTGCGTAAAGAATATGACAAGTCCCGATCACCCCGAAAGCGAGGTCCGCGCGTATCTGAATGATATGCTGCCGCAGCTCGATTACTGGAAGCGCTATGAGGAGCTTGGCGGCGACGGTAAATTCGACGAGTTCAAGCAAAAGCTCATAGACGAGATCAATGCTCTGCATATTGAAGGAATGCCGAAGCTCGAAAAGCTCAATGCGCTCGTCGGAAGCTATGTCAATCTTGCATACAGGCTTCCCGGCGGAAATACGGTAAAGTTTCTCGACGACAACACCACATATCTCGGAAATCAGCTCGAATGTGAGTTCGGCGGGGACAGATGCTTCGGAGTGCTTGCGAATATGGATTTTATCCTCGTCTGCACTTACGGCAGAGGCGGTGAGGATCCGGAGCTTCTGATATACAAAAAACGCTGATACCGCTTCTGACGGAAAACATAAATACCCCTCCTGCAAGGCATTTGCCATGAAGCAGGAGGGCTTTTTATAGCACAAACGGGACCGGCAGTTCCGTGATACATATTTTTATCCCGCGGACCCTAAGCTGTGTTTGTGACATTCAGCTGTTTGAGTTCTCTTCCTCCATTGATTTTTTCAGCTTTATATGGTATAATATGTTTACAGCGGGATAAACCTGCGCAGACAAATACTTTAAATGAAACGGAAATACAAAAAAGCGCGGGAAATACAGAAATCCGAATGCAAAGGCAGAACGGGAAGGAGCGGTCGGCAGTGCTATGATCATACTGATAACGGGAGCCTCACACACAGGAAAAACGTTACTTGCGCAGAAGCTGCTCGAAAAATACAAATACCCCTATCTGTCCATAGATCATCTGAAAATGGGACTGATACGCAGCGGACAGACAGAGCTCACACCTTATGACGACGAAAAACTGACGCGGTATTTATGGGATATACTGAAAGAGATCATAAAGACCGCGGTCGAAAACGAACAGGATCTTATCGTTGAAGGCTGCTATATTCCGTTTGACTGGCAGAATGGTTTCGATGAAGAATATCTGCCGCAGATAAGATATGTCTGCCTTGTAATGAGCGAAGCATATATCGACGGGCATTTCAGCGATATCGCAGAATCTGAGAATGTTATCGAAAAAAGGCTGCACGAAGCAGACTTTACCGCAGAAACCGTAAAGCGGGAAAACGAATATTATCTGCAAAGCTGTATCCGGCACGGTCTTGGTCATATATTGATCGACAAGGGCTATGATATAGGAGAAATAGCGGAAGCAGCGGATAAGATCATATCGAAAGGAACGAATGACAAATGACAAAAAGAGTATTTCTGATAGTCCTCGACAGTTTCGGCATAGGCGAAATGCCCGACGCGGCGGAATTCGGAGACGAGGGCAGCAACACACTGAAAGCCTGCTTCAGTACGGGAAAGCTGAATGTCCCCAATATGCGAAAACTCGGACTTTTTGACCTTGACGGCGTTGATTACGGAGAACCCGCCGGTCTTGACGGCAAGACATTCGCCCGGCTCTCCGAACGCTCAAAGGGCAAGGACACCACGACCGGACACTGGGAAATGATGGGTATAATCTCCGAAAAGCCCTTCCCTACATACCCGAACGGATTCCCGCCGGAGATAATCACTGAATTTGAGCGCAGGACCGGACGCAAAGTGCTGTGCAACAAACCGTATTCCGGAACAGCAGTCATAGCGGACTACGGTGAGGAACATCTGAAGACAGGCGCACTTATCGTTTATACCTCGGCTGACAGCGTATTCCAGATAGCAGCGCATGAGGATATCGTTCCCGTTGACGAACTGTATCGTTACTGCGAAACAGCCCGTGCTATGCTTACCGGAGAGCACGCCGTCGGACGTGTTATTGCGCGTCCGTTCACCGGCACACACCCGTTCACACGGACTCCGCGCAGACATGATTTCTCACTGAAACCGACACAGAAGACCGTGCTTGATGAGATAAGCGAAGCCGGACTCACCTGTTACGGAGTCGGCAAGATCAACGACATTTTCGCGGGTGTGGGACTGAACGGTTTTGTGCGCACCGAAAACAACGCCGACGGTATGAAAAAGACAGAGGAATTCGCGGCAGAGGACTGGGAAGGACTGTGTTTTGTCAACCTCGTGGATTTCGATATGCTCTACGGCCACCGCAACGATGTTATGGGCTACACAAACGCGCTGAACGAGTTCGACCTTTGGCTCGGTGAGTTCCTGAAAACACTGCGCGGCGGTGATGTTGTGCTTATCACCGGCGACCACGGCTGTGACCCTACTACGCCCTCCACCGACCATTCCCGCGAATATGTTCCGCTGCTGAAATACGGTCAGCGGGTATTCCCGGAGTTTTCCGGCACCATGAACGGATTTGACAATATCGGCAAAATGATAAAACGGTATCTTTTTGATAACGGACAGTAAAAACGGACTTAACGCAATACCGCACAGACAAACGCATTGTCTGCATATCCACAGCGGAGGATTATATGATAAAGGAAATAATTCACGACCCCATGTTTCTCTCCATGAGATCGGAGCCTGCCGATTCCGGTGACGCACAGACCGCCCGCGACCTGCTCGACACGCTTGCAGCCAACAAGGAGACCTGCGTCGGAATGGCGGCGAATATGATCGGAGTTCTGAAACGGATAATAGTTTTCGACAACGGCGGAGAGTATATGACAATGTTCAATCCGGAGATCATCAGGTGCGACAAGCCTTACAGCACCGCCGAGGGCTGCCTTTCGCTCACAGGCGGGCCGCGTCCCGTCAGGCGCTATAAAAGCATAAAGGTGCGCTGGCAGGACGAAAGCTCCGGGACACGGATAAAGACATTCACGGGCATACCGGCACAGATAATACAGCATGAGATCGACCACTGCAACGGAATACTGATATGAGACGATCGACAATTATACAGGAAATATGATATAATTTATTACAGGAATTTATGACAGTCACGCGAAAGAACGGAGGCAGAGAAAATTTGAGCAAAAAAACAGAGAGAACAAAGCAAAGACGGTTTTCGCTGCGTCTGAAAATGAATATACTTATCGGGGCGAGCATTCTTATTACCTCACTCGGTCTGCTTACGATAGCCTACAATGTTCATTGTACACAGATAAATCAGATATATCTCGATCAGGCGGAGCGGGCAGCGCGTATCGGCAGTGTAGAATTGAATATAGACAGTCTTCTGTGTATGATCCGGAGTACGGAGACCGACGAGTTTCTTGAAGTACGGGAGCGTGCCGTCTCGGCGAATGACCAGTCGATCATCAAGGAATGGATGAAGAGCCGGCACGGATCATATTCGCCCATAGATGACAGCTACACGCTTTTCGACGACTACGCGTATTTATGTGATGCTCTGCTTGATGTCCAGGATGCTTTTTCACTTACACAGATGTATATTATGTATGAGAAAGACGGAAAGTATGGCAGGGACGGAGAGTTTTATATCCTGGTGGATCTTTACGATGACCTGCTGAGCTTCGGTAAGCATGAACCGTATATAAAGGAATTATCGGAATACGATGACAGCAAACGTATTCCAGCCACAGTATATCACAACGGCACCGACTGGCTCTGCACCGCCTGCACCCCCGTTATCGACCCGGTCACCGGAGAAGTTGCCGCACTGTCCTGTGCGGATATCGACATGAACGCCGTTGTCCGGAAACAGCAGTGGTTCTGGTATAACAGCGTTATCCTGATCGTCCTTCTTACAGCTGCGGCAATAGCAATAAGCATGCTGCTTGTCGAATTCACGGCAGTTAAACCGCTGTGCCTGCTCCGGCACGGTGCGGTGCGGTTTACAAAAGAAGATGCTGACGGCTCCGGTGCCGATGCTTACACTATGGATGATGTAATGTCGCTTGACATCAAAAACCGTGATGAGATAGGCGAGCTGTACCACAAGATACGGGATATGCAGATAAGCATAGTGAAACACACGGAGGAAATGACAAGGATCACCGCGGAAAAGGAGCATATAAAAACAGAGCTTGATCTTGCGGCAAATATACAGCTTTCGGCGCTTCCGACAGTTACCCCCGACATTCTGAGCCGGGGCGGATTTGATCTCGCCGTTTCAATGAAACCGGCAAAAGAAGTAGGCGGCGATTTCTATGACTTTTTCCGGCTGGACGATGACCGTATTGTTCTTGTTATCGCAGATGTATCCGGAAAAGGAATTCCCGCTGCACTCTTTATGATGAGCGCCAAGGACAGGATCAACAGCCGTGCAAGGGGAGGCGGAACTCCCGCGGAGATACTTCACGATGTCAATTCACAGCTGTGCGAAAACAATCAGACGAAAATGTTCGTCACTGTTTGGTTAGGTATCCTTGACCTGAAAACAGGCATACTGACGGCGTGCAACGGCGGACACGAGGAGCCTGTACTGCGGAGCGGGAACGGCGGCTTTGATTATATCCACGATCCGCACGGCATTATATTGGGTGCCTTCTCCGATATACAATACACGGATTATGAGGTCACGATGAGACCGGGAGATATTCTCTTCGTATTCACGGACGGCATTCCGGAAGCGATAGACAGCGAACGGCACTTTTACGGCAGCGAAAACCTGCTCCGCACGCTGAACTCTTCCGGGCAGTCCGACCCGGACTCGCTTATCTCCGCCGTAAAATCCGATCTTGCAGTATTTACTGTCAATACCGAACAATTTGACGATCAGACCATGCTTTGCCTGCGATACAAAGGATCTGACGAGCGCACCTCTGAATAAATAATGTGTCCTCAACAACTGCCATAAGGCAGATGTTGAGGACACATTAATTCTCGCCGCTGTAGTCCGGCTTTATATACGGACAAAGCGGATCGTCGTATATCGTTTCGTCAGGTGTGCTGAGATAAGCGTCAATTATCCTGCCATACGGCGCTGCCGCGCAGATGTACGCATAGCGGGGCTCTCCGTTTTCCGGAGCAAGCTCGTAATAATAATCGTACCCGGTGCAGTTGAAAAACTTCTCCTCTGCATTTGCATCCCCGATTCTGTCACGGACTTCCGGAACCCCAAGCGAACGGTATTCCGACAGCAGTTCACGCATTTCGTCGGCAGTGAGTTTTTCCGTGTCCGTGTCTGTCCACAGTTTCGGATATCCGCCGATCATACGCGCATTGACCTCATCGCTGCTGCGGATATCGCAGAGCAGATGAATATTCTCGTAATGCTCACTGTCACGGCTGTATGCGTCCTGATGCACAGCACGCGCTTCGGTATTCATTATCGTGAAGAAATCAACACCGACCTTTTCCGGCTCGTCGGTATTTTCATAACAGAATCCGAGATTTATGATATACCATTCACCGTTAAGAGTGCATTTATAATTTGTGCTTCCCTCCAGCACATTGTGACCGTAGTTATACGAACCGCTGCTCGACACTCCGCTTCCGTCAAGTCTGACTTCCGACAAGCCTTTGGGGTATTTTGCAAAGAAATCGTCGAGAAGGCTGTCAAATTCCGACGTGCCGCGCAGCTCGTCGGTGAAATTTTTGGCAAAGGCATCACGGTCACCTCTGTCTGCCGACCCGATCAGTGCTTCAATTGCCTGCTCCGCCGCCCGATTATCCGACACGTGTTCGTTTTTCCAGCGTTCGGAGACACTGTCATAACCGGTAAATCCGAGCGTTCCCTTTACGAGCCTTCCAAGATTTTCGACCGTCTTATCATTCACGCAGCCCGACAAAACCATGCACGCAGCAAGCACCGCGCCGATCATGCCGTATCTCTTGTTCACAATATTGCTTCTGTATTCTGAGGAAGAGGACAGATTCCGCAAATTGAGCACCTCCATAATACCGCTGTTCTTATTTTCGCGGCTATATCATTCATCTGCGGATATCGGTTCCGGTCACTTGTCAAGGCGCTGTCGTTCAACAAGCTGTGCAAAATATCCGCCCTTCTCTATAAGCGAATCGTATGTGCCGTCCTCGATGACCGCTCCGTTGTCGATGACAAGAATGCGGTCACAGTTCCTTATGGTTGACAGGCGGTGCGCCACAACTATTCTTGTGCATTCAAGGCTGTCAAGCGCTTCGGAGATCTTCTTCTGCGTCTTGTTGTCAAGTGCGGATGTTGCTTCATCAAAAATAAGGATATTCGGCTTCGGAGCAACCGCCCGCGCGATCATAAGCCTCTGCTTCTGACCGCCGGAAATACCGCCCTGACCCTCGGAGATCATCGTGTTCATTTCCATGGGCATCTCGCGTATATCATCGGCGATACCCGCTGTCTCAGCCGCTTCCCACGCGTCATCAAGCGTAAGCTGCGGCGCGGAGATCACGATATTTGAAAAGATGTCGCTCTGGAACAGCTTGCCGTTCTGCGTTACAACGCCCATTTTCTTTCTTAACGACTTCGGGTCTATCGACGAAAGATCCTTGCCGTCGTAGTATATAGCGCCCCTTTCAGGCTTTTCAAATCCGAGCAGCAGTCTTATGAGCGTTGACTTGCCGCAGCCTGTCCTCCCGACAATTGCTATATATTCACCCGCGCTTATCTTCAGAGAGAGATCTTTAAGAATGTACGGTGTATTGTCATCGTAACGAAAATATACATGGTCGAGTTCTATCGCACCGGACACGCTGGTCACGACTTCTTTGTTCTCCGTGATCTCCGGTTCGGTTTTCATAATGGGTTCCGCCATTTTCAGTATCGGTCTGAACGACGCGACCGAAGAAGCGATAGACGAAAGGGCGGAGAAAGCTCCCATGACCTGACCGTATGCCATTGTAAACGCAAAGTAGCTTGATTCGGATACTCCGCTTTCTACCGCGAAGAAATACAGAACTATATTGCCGACAAGGGATATGGCGGACAGGAAAACGCTGTTCAGCTTAAGTATCGTGGGCGGGTTATACTGCAATTCCGCACTCCGGGCATACAGATCAGCCCAACGTGAAAAAGCCCTGTTTTCCGAGCCGGACAGTCTTATCTTCTGTATTCCGTTTACGGTCGCGTAGGTCATACCCGTTTCTTTTGCGGAGATCTTCATTATCTTTTCGGAGAGCTTCATCTGCATCAGGGAGAACACCACACCCAGTATGACCGTAGAAAGGATAATAATGACTGACGGCAGTACGAGCATGGGGGCAAAGGTGAATATCTGCCCGATATAAAGCAGCGATGCGAGTGATACAAGCCCGGTGGAGAGTATCTGAGAAACAAGCATACTGCAAAGTGAGTTGACCGAGCTGACACGGGACGAAAGATCACCCGAGGCATACTTTCTGAAAAAGCTGACAGGCAGTGACAGTACCCTCATCATCACGGCTGATTCCACCTGCAGGGATGTCTTGGTCGAGATCCTGCCCAGAAGAAGGCTTCTGACAGTATCCATAAGCTGCGCCGAGACAGCCGCCGACAGAAGGAAAATCATCATGCTTATCAGGATAGTCATATTCCCGCTTTCCACTACCGGTCCTGTGATGACCTTTGAGATAAGCGGCTCAAACATACCCACCAGAGTTACCGCGAGCGAAGCTGCAGCGATCAGGATATAATCACGTCCGGACAGACAGTTTTTCATATAGAGAATCAGATCCGGGATCCCCAGCTTCTTCTGCGGAAGAGGTTTATAGAAACATATCGCGTCATCTTCAAACAGCGCAGCGGTCTTTTTATCAAGCACGATCCAGCGGCCGCCCGACACATCTCTGAAACGATATCCGTACAGGGGGTGTGGAATAAGAGCAACGGGGGCTCCGCCGTCCTTCAGAAATCCCATCATAGGTCCGAACGCGTCCTTATACCAGCCTTCTTCAAGCTTTACGGGACGGGTCATTATACCCAGAGGTCTTAAAATGTACTCCATCTGCTCGTCGGGATCCTTTATGCCGCCCGGCACCTCGGCCGCTTTGCAGTGGTAGTATTTCAGTATTTCATCAAGCGCTTCACGAACTACAAGAAGCCGATCCTCAAGCTGCTTTGCCGATCTGCCGCCCATAACAGCGCCGGCAAGTCTGACGAATGAGTCTTCAAGAACATCCTGATCGCTCTTCATTCTTTGTCTGATCTGTCTATCGAACCAGCCCATTCATCGTACCTCTCATTTATTCCGCTGCTATCAGCTCGGTATAGTAACCGCCTTTTGCATATAATTCATCGTGCGTGCCGCGTTCTGCTATCACTCCCTTGTTCATGACTATGATCTCGTCACAGTCACGAATCGTGGAAAGCCGGTGAGCTATTACTATGCAGGTAATACCGCGGCGTTTTATGGCATTTACAACATCATATTCCGTACTTGCGTCAAGAGCGCTTGTGGCTTCGTCAAGAATTATCACCGAGGGATCCTGCGCCAGAACGCGGGCTATCTCCAGACGCTGCCGCTGACCGCCGGACAGATCGTTTCCGTCCTCGTTCAGCTTTCCCTGATATCCGCCCGGACGCTCCAGGATATCGTCATGTATCTGTGCGTCATGGGCAGCGATATATACTTCAAAATCGGCTATGGAACTGTCCCACATTCTGATGTTTTCCGCAATGGAATCCTCAAACAGAGTTATATCCTGATCCACTACGGCGACAGAGCTTGTAAACACGCAGCGCGGTATGTCCGATATGGGCTTTCCGTCGAACAGCACTTCACCGCTCCACGGGCTGTACAGACCGGAGATCAGTTTGGAGATCGTGCTTTTCCCGCACCCGCTGTCACCGACTATGGCGATCCGGCTTCCAGGTTCGAGCTTAATGGAAAAATCCTTGATGATCGGGTTTCCGAGTCTTGAATAGCCGAATGTCACGTTTTTCAGCTCTACACCGCCAAGGAGCTTTGAATAATCCACATCATCGGAGATAGGTTCGTCCCTTACATAAGGGTCGTTGGGATATCGCATAACATCTTCGACGCGCTCCATCTGTGTGCGCATCTCCTGTATCGTCTGTCCCGCGCCGATAAGTGTCATCGCGGGGCTTACAAAAGCGTTGAGATACCCCTGGAAAACGGTTATCATACCTATCGTGAAATCGCCGTTCATAGTATAAACGACACCGAGGAACAGAACGGCATAGCCTGCCGTCTTACCGATCAGAGCGGGTATCAGTCCGAGGCGTGCGTTCATTTTTTCATACTTTCTTTTAGCGGTATTGACAGATGCCTGATATCCTGCCCATTTCTGGAAATAACCGCTTTCGGCACCCGTTGCCTTGATCGTTTCCGCCATATTTATACCTGCCATTGTGGCAGATATGAGCTTTCCCTCATCGCGCATCTGAACACGCGTCAGATTTACACGCCGCTTGCTCATTGACCTCGCGACCGCCAGATTCAGAAAAACGCTGACGATACCGACCAATGTCAGCACAGAGCTGTACCGTATCATGAATATCAGATATACGAACATCATGACGGTATTGAGCAAGAGAGGCGAAACTGTATTGACTATAACTCCCGCTATCGAGGCGTTCGTTTTCTGTCTCCCGACTATATCACCGGTCATACGCTGGGTAAAGAACTCTATCGGCAGCCGCAGTATCTTCCACATATAGTCCGCATTGCCCATGACTGCCAGCTTGCCGTTTATCTTCAGTGAATAGACCGTATTCACCCATTGGACTATCAGCTGGGCTATACATAATGCGGACATGATGCCTGTGAACGGGTACAGCCATTCGATGTCCTTCCCGCTTAACAGCCTTTCATAAAAAACGCGCGTCATTGCGGGATTGATAAGCCCGAACAGATAGGTAATTACCGTTGTCAGCATAACGAACGCCACGGCGGCACCCGCACCGCGCAGACGGTTTTTCGCAAATTCTATCGTGCTGCGCGGTTTTCCGGACGGCACAAAATTCTTGCCCGGCGTGAACTGGATAGCGATTCCGGTAAAGGCAGTGTCCAGTTCCTTTATCGGTATTTTCACAATACCGCGTGCCGGATCATTGATGACCGCCTTATCGCCTCTGAAACCGCACAGCACGACAAAGTGGTTGAAATTCCAGTGTATAATGCACGGATATGTCATATCATTCCTGAGCGAATCCAGATCCATGCTGTAACCGTCAACTTCAAAGCCGTAGCTCTGACCTGCGATCACAATGTTGCTCGCTTTGCTTCCGTCGCGGCTTACACCGCAGTCAAGACGCACCTGCTCCAGCGGCACCCATTTCCTGTAGTATGCCATTATCATCGTCAGGCATGCCGCTCCGCATTCGAGCGCTTCCAGCTGCATGACAACAGGCACCTTTGCCACGCCTTTGGTCAGCGGGCTCTTTACTTTTCTGCTGCGGGAGAGCTTTTCACTCATGAACCTACTCTCCTTTCATCAGTTGGTCAGAAACTGTATCGGGGTTATGATCTCGGTCACTACGGTGGCAGGATATGTCCCGTCCGGTAGGTCAACGGACGCGGTTGCCCGCACTGATTCCGAAGTGATCCAGCGGACATTCTCTATCTTTGCTTCCGTACCTTTGACACGCACTTCCATACCCTTGCCGAGAGCATCGGCATCTGACCCTTCGGCTTCAAATACTGCCGTGCCGTTCTCTATCTTTACCGTCACATCTATCGTGCTTTCTACCTTGCCGAACACGGAAGCAATAAGAAATCCGGCAAGCAGAATAATAACAGCCGCAAGCACGATCCAGACACCGGGGTTCGTCACGCGCATATAATCCTGCAGCTGTTCCGGAGAGGATATCCTGTCAATGCTGGTTTGGCGAAAAAGTTTGTTTTCCATTTTTACCTACCATGTCCCTGTAAATCAAACGTCGATCAGCTTCCGTCCGCCGGATCCGGGCGGCACAGTGAGCTGACCGGCAATTACCCAATCAGAGCCGTATCATCGCACGTCACCAAAACCGGTGTGCGATATACGGCTCACTTGTGTTTATTTTATCACAATTATTAAAAAATGTCAAATATCGCCGCTCGGTTTTATCGGAGCATACCGCGCATTTTTCGGAGCTATACTCTTCCGATAATCGCCGTGCAGTAATTTCCGACCATATCAATGCCGGCAATAAGCACTTTATCATACTTTCCGAGCTTTATCGCGGCGGCGGCAAAAGCGGCGTTCATCATATAACCGCAGCCGAGGGTCTCGCCGAAATATTTCTTCGGGGCGATGCGCACGGCGTCCGGGAATTTCCTGTTTAACGCGGCGTTTTCCGCGTCGTCGGAATATGTCCCGTTCGCGGCAGTGAATACCGCGTCGGGCTCGGTTTTGTATCTGTCAAGCACACTGTAAATTATTCCGGCAGCACCGTCTTCGGGTTTATAAAGCAGCGGGCTTTTTCCGAGCGATGCGGACGAAAAAGCGGTCACTTTGCATATCGTCTTTCCGGTTTTTTCGCGCGAAAGCATAAACATTGCCGCACCCTCGGACAATTCACTGCCTTTCAGCGCATCGAGCTTTCCGAGCTCTGCATAAAGAGCTTCATTGTATTCCTCGACCGAACCGCAGAGTATCATATCCGCCTTGCCCGTTCCGAGCAGCAGAGAGGAATATTCGAGCGGGTCTCCGCCGGTGAGCACAGTGCTGACACCCTTGAAGCCGTTCAGAATGCATATCTGTCCGACACAGGCGTTCGGTACCATTCCGGAATACACCGCGGGACTGCAAAGTGCCGGAACGCCCTTTGCCACCGTATCGGCGAACTGCGTGTAATACACGCTCGAACCGTAGCCGGTGGAGATTATCGTACCTATCCTGCGGCGGTCTGTATCTTCGGGGACAGCAGCTTCACGGACAGCGTTGTCCGCGGCAGTGCAGGCGATTTTGTTGTATCTGCTGTTGCGGCGCATTTTCGCGGGCGGTATCTGCATTTCAAACTCTATCGGCATAGCGGCGGCTGTATATCCGGCACCGTCCGCAGCAGCTGTCACTTCATCAAATGTCTTTGCACAGCGGGAAATGATGCCGACACTCTCTATGTATGCTGTCATTGCTCCACCCACTTTCTTATCACGATACTTGCACTGTTGCCCGCAAAACCGAAGCTGTTCGACATAGCGTAGTCTATGCTGATTTTTTCGGGAGCGTCAAACATTCCGCTGTCATCGAGCGGTTCGGTCAGATTGGGCATAACGACAGGCTCGCCACTTTGCATAGAGTTCAGGACGCTTGCAAGCTCTACGGCTCCGGACGCACCCATGCAGTGTCCGATAACCGCCTTTGTCGAGCTTACGAACGGCTTCTTTTCAACGCCGTCATACAGCTTTTTCAGCGCACCCGTCTCCATTGAATCATTCAGCATCGTGCCGGTCCCGTGACCGTTGATGTAGTCTGTCTGTCCGGCTGTTATTCCCGCATCACCGAGCGCATTCATCATAAGATGATATGCCTCTTCGCCTGTGGGCTCGGGGCTTGTTGCGTGATACGCGTCATTGCCGCTCGCAAAACCGAGGATCTCGCAGTATATCTTCGCTTTTCTCGCAAGAGCGCTGTCGAGAGTTTCAAGCATGAAAAACGCTCCGCCTTCTCCGATGTTGATCCCGTCGCGCTTCACATCATAAGGATTGCAGACATCTTTACTCAGCGATTTAAGACAGTTGAAGCCGAAGCCCGCTATCAGTGTGAGCTCCTCAGCTCCGCCTGCGACCGCGGCAGTGCAGAAGCCGTTCCGAATAAAGTCGAAAGCCATTCCTATCGCGGTAGTTCCTGCCGCGCATGAAGCCGACGAAATATCCACAGTTCCGCGCACGCCCGCAAGACCGGCGGCATATACCGCAAACTCGTTCATCACAGCAAGCGAGTCCGCACCGCTTCTGCTGTGTTCAAGATATGCGTTGTCGCGTGCGAGAAGCGTGCCGAAGAACATACGGCAATCAGCGCCGTATCCGGAAATATCCTCTTTTGTAAGACCTGTGTCGGCAAGCATATCACCGACAGTGCGGCGGATAATGTCGTACAGCCGGTTCTCACGGTCAAGTCCGTCGATCTCGGCGAATTTGTCCGTTGAAAGCCCTGTCGTGTCAAATACGGTACAATGCTTTATACTGCCGGCAAGGCAGCCCATTCCCGTTATTACTACTCTGTTCATTCGTTAATACCATGCTCGTTCAGATATGCCGCTATCGCGTTCACCGAGTACAGCTTCTTAACGTCCTCCGCCGGAACGTCAAATCCGAACTGCTCATATATCATTGTTACCAGTTCGAGCGAATCTATCGAATCAAGTCCGAGGTTCGGACGATCATCACCCGTGTTGAAGATGATAGTATCGTCGTTCATTCCGGAGAGAGTATTTTCGTCCAGGTCAAGATGGGAGATAAGGCTCTCTCTTATTTTTACAAGAAAATCTTCGTTCATAATTTCGGCTCCTTTTCTGGAGAATAATCACAGCTTATTCTCCTGCCTGTTTTTAGACCGATATCGGTCATGATCAATAATCCGGCTTATACGGATCATATTCCTGACTGTTCTGATCACAGTAATAATTATCCTTACACCATGTTCCGGTATCTTTCTGATAATAATAGTCATGATAAGAAACCGCGCATCCCATTTCATGACCGTCGGGCGCATCCTCGCCCTGCCATACCATGCCGCCTGCTACGGTTTCAAGCTCTTCCACGGAAAGTCTGGTCTTTTTCGCTTTCTCCGTCTTGAACTTCTTCTCAGCTTCGACAAGCTCGTCAAGAGTTACATCATAACCCATTTCAACAGCTTTTGCGGCAAGCTCCGCAGGGTCGGAGATATCCTTTATCTTTGCTTTGAGTTCATTGTTTGTCTGAAGCTCCGCTATGAGCTTCTTTGCGGTCTCTTTTGACATCTTTTCTTCCTCCTCGGCTGTTCCGGTAATACAGTCAGCGATCACAGCGGACCAACCTCGCCATGCCCTGACGAGTGTTCTTCATAGTTCTGCTCACAATAATAGCTTTCCTGACACCATATATTATTCTCTTTCTGATAATCATAGTCATGATAAGATACTCCACATCCAAGTTCATGTCCGTCCGGTGCGTCCTCGCCCTGCCATACGGCACCGCCTGCCACAGCGTCAAGTTCATCCACGGAAAGCTTCGTCTTCTTTGCCTTTTCCGTTCTGAATTCCTTCTCGGCTGCGATCATCTCCTCCGCAGTAACATCATATCCTGCGTCAGCGGCGACCTTCACAAGCTGTCCGGGATCGGTGATGCCCTGTACCTTTGCTTTGAGTTCTTCGTTCGTCTGAAGCTCTGCTATGAGCTTCTTTGCGGTTTCTTTTGACATTTTTTTCATCCTCACTTTCATTAAGATAATCTGCGTCTGATGCCTGTGTCAGGTGTTACGGTCATTTTCAGCCGCGATCACTGCCGGTCAGACTAATTGTCGTCATTGGTTATAATGTTACTTAAGCAATAAAACGAATTATAGCACCAGATATCGTTTTCCTGCTGATAATCATAGCCATGATAAGAAGTCAGACAGCCCATTTCATGACCATCGGGCGCGTCATCACCGGTCCATACGTCACCACCCGCCACGGCGTCGAGTTCCTCCACGGATAGTTTTGTTTTCCCGGCTTTTTCCGATCTGAATATCTTCTCGGCTGCGGCCATTTCCTCCGCGGTAACATCGTATCCCGCGGAGGCGGCAGCTTTTACAAGCTGTGCGGGGTCGGTGATTCCCTTGATCTTTGCCTTAAGATCTTCGTTTGTCTGAAGCTCGGCTATGAGCTTCTTTGCTGTTTCCTTTGACATTTCAAGTAACCTCCTTTAAAGATCCGGTAATACCGTCATTTTCCCGTGAAATCTGCACACTCCGGGTCAGGCATATTAAATTCGCCGCTGCAGTAATATGATTCGTGGCACCATATATTATTCTCTTTCTGATAATCATAGTCATGATAAGATACTCCACATCCAAGTTCATGACCGTCGGGCGCGTCCTCGCCCTGCCATACGGCACCGCCTGCCACAGCGTCAAGTTCTTCCACGGAAAGTTTCGTCTTCTTTGCCTGTTCCGCTCTGAATTCCTTCTCGGCTGCGATCATCTCCTCCGCGGTAACGTCGTACCCCGCGTCAACAGCGACCTTCACAAGCTGTCCGAGATCGGTGATGCCATTCACCTTTGCTTTGAGCTCTTCGTTCGTCTGAAGCTCTGCTATGAGCTTCTTTGCGGTTTCCTTTGACATGATAAGTTCCTCCTATAAGTTTATACTGTATTCTGGACTTGCTGGCACCGGTAAACGAAAAAAATTTTTCGCTCCCGCTTTCCGCCTTATACAGCTGAAACTCGGATCAGATATCCGGATCAAGCAGCTCTCCGTTCCGGGGGTTTTATGAACCGAAACGAAATTTTACTATCTAATAATACCACAAAATTTCAAAAAAATCAATATTTTTTGGTGAAAATGATAACGTTCTTATAAAAAACTGATATTGCGTTCCTGTACAGACAAAAATGTGTTCCCCCGCTTACGCGGGAGAACACATTTTATTGCCTGTATGATGCGGATATTATCCGTAATAGAAGATATACGGCACTTCTTCTCTTTCAATAAGCACCGATGTCTGTTCAAACTCCTCAAGCATCTTGTCCGCTATCTTTTTGACGGAGTCTTCATCGATATCATAAATGATGTACACAAGAGAGATCTCCCGGTACTTTTGGCCGGTCTCGTCGTTCAGCCAGCCGCCGACAGCATTATACTGAGTAAATCCGCTGCTGTATTCATAGCAGATATCGTTCGCCCTGCTGACATATCCGTCCGGATCTTCGTTGATATCATAGCTTTCATCTGCATTTGTTCCGAGATATATCGTGTATCTGTATCCCTTCTCCGATTTCTGTCCGAGTATCTCCGGCGTGGCAGGTTCACCTGTTTCTGCTGGTTTTGCTGTCTGCTGCGCTCCGCAGGAGCAAAGTGATGACGCGATGAGCGCCGCAAGAAAGGCAGCCGTGATCTGTTTTTTCATATTCATTCCGCTCAATTCTCCTTCCTGTTTTTATGTACAGAACGTCTTCTGTGTATCTTTGTTTTTCTTGCGAGGAAAACGCACCCGGTAAGGACTGCCGGTATTCCTATCGCCGCAGCCGCTCCCGTTGCGGGATTGACAGCACCGCCGCTGTTCGGCACCTCTGTGTCCTGCGGCATTACGATCTCCGGTGCAGCCGTCCGTATCGTGTTCACCATCATGAACGGCGAGAATGAGTCAAGACGGAACGTTATCTTCTTTACGCCGTCCTCGGTAACTATAGACGACTCTATCTTCTCCGGAATGCCGTTTACGATATGATACAGCTCGATGCTGTCAGAGTAAGCCGACATATTGCGCGGCAGCGGAATGGTTATATCTATATACCCGCCGTCAGGAAGGGACTTTATGTATGAATTGGTATATGTGTCAAAAACACTTACATCGAACGGATAAATGTCGTGTCCGCTCATTCCGAGAGCTTTTAGGGCAGAAACCGCGTCGGGGTCGCTGTCCGGCAGGTCGGAGATGATTATGATTATATCGTGGTCAAAGAACTCGTATCTTGTTTTTATCCGTATCTTCTCGCCGCCGAGACCGGAAAGATCCTGCTCCAGCGCAACATTCACCTTTCTGCGGTGTCCTTCTTCGTCATCGGGGAATTCGGGCTCGTAGTCATCGTCGGAAGGGGGCTCCGGATCAATGAACGGATCGTCGTCCCAACCGTCGTCCGGATCGTACTCCCAGTCGTCGGGGTCGTCCTCCCAGTCGTCAACAAGCTCCGTCGTTTCTCCGTCCGGATTCTCTGTCGTAACGGGAGTATCGGTGCGGACGGCCGTGCGCGTCGCGGACGCTGTGGTCAGCACCGGCTGCGTATCGGGGTACGACGGTCTGTAAGACGACGTGACCGGAGGTCTTATGTCGTTATTGAGGATAGAAACGCGGGCGGAGGTTATCGCAGGCTCCCAAAGCTCGCAGTAGTCATAGCCGTTATCTTCCACATAAGCGAAGCTGGCTTTGTTGAGACGGACAGTGCCTGTGGTGATCGGCGCGTTCTGCTTTGCCCGAAGATCGGCTTTCAGCGTAAGCCCATTCGTCAGATCTATCACTCTGCCGGTATTCGAAGCCGCAAGAGAGAAGAACCCGCTCCCGCTGTTTCTGATAGCTCCCGGCACAGACGGCACCCATGATATCACATCGAACATCGTGGGGTCGAACTCCACGAGTATGGAGGCGGTGTCGGCGTATGCCTGTATGGCAGGAACACTGATATATACCGAGAATGCGGCACCGCGCTTTACCGAGCTTACCGAAGCCGATATGCCGCCGCCCCTTACGGGGTCGTAATGCGGTGTATGATCGGTCACCGCTGCGGAAACTCTGAATATCTGCGGAGTCCACAGCTCGGTGTTCGTCACGCCGTCGTTCTCCACTCTCGAAACGCTGTGAGAAACAAGGGAGAATGTGCCGGTTTTTCCCGCGGCATCGGCTCTTGCGCGCATTTTCGCCGTAAGTGTGATCCCGCTTCCGAGAGAGATATCCCTGTCAGCCGACGAAGCGGAGACGGAGAAGAATCCGCTGCCGCTGTTGTAAACCACGGAAGCGGGAATGTCGGGCTCCCATGAAACGACCTCGAACACGTCGGAGTCAAACTGTGTGCGTATAGACATTGTATCTCCGGAATACGCGGACGCGGGGATATCAATGTAAGCATAGAAGATCTCGCCGGGAGCGGGATCGGCCGTCGAAAGCCTGAGACCGCCGCCGTTCACAGGCGTTACAGTCTGCCCGCCGGGCTCCTCGTCAACGTAGGCATAAGCTGTAAGGATCTGCGGTTCCCATAGTTCGCGTATCGTAATGCCGTCGTCCTCGGCGCAGGAAAAGCTGCCCTTTGTTATCGTGAAAGGGAATCTTCCCGCAGGTGCCGTGCTCTTTACCGTGAAGCCGGCAGAGATCACAAGGTCTGAGGAAAGATCTATCGCACGGGTGGAATTGCCGGATGAAAGCGCGATGAATCCGTCTCCGGAACCGGAAGCGGCGTTGGCGACACCGACTGCCCAGTCCTGCTTCACTGCCGGCTCGAAAACACTTTCGTCATATTCGATGCGGAGCGATGCGGAATCGGCGTTCGTCTGCGCGGCAGGAACCGTGACCGACACGGTGAATGTGTCGCCGCGGGAAAGTGTGTCGTCCGACAGCGTGATGCCGTTTACCGCGGCGGCAGGTATACGCAGACCGCACAGCGCAGATACGAACGCGAATACGGCAGTAACGGCGAATACCGCAAATCTGCCCTGATATGGAGCATTTATCGTATTTTTCATTTATACAGACCTCCGGGCTTTCACAAAAACCGCATTAAGAACATCTATTCCACCACCCACAGCGGCGGAATTATAAAATATATCTATATATAGTAGTATTATACCATTAATTTTGTTTTTCGTCAATGTTTTTGAGCGCGTTTGTCTTTTTGCACAAATTTTTATGAATTATTTGTTAAAATCGGCAGTACAGGGGGAATTGACCAAGAAAAAACAACCGTGCTGCTATTTCCCGTGCTCTTGACAAACAGTGTCCGGAATGATATAATTAATGTGTCCTCAACAACTGCCTTATGGCAGTTGTTGTTCCGAAATCCGCAATGCGGACTTCGGAGAGCCTTAAAAATACACTTTCAGCGTATATTATGTGCGTATAAATATACAGAACCATAATTTACAGGAGGCAGTGTGTATGTTAAAAAAATGTCCAACAAACGGTTCTTCAGGCCGTCCCGAAAGACGTGCCGGAAGACCGATGCCTGCTCCCTTCAATATGTACAGACTGCGCGGACCGTGCAGCTGACAGGCTGAAGTCGGAAAAACGGGCAAAGGAGGTTACTATAATGGAACGAAAATTGAAAAATCTGTTTGATTTTCAGCGTTTCGCGCGCAATCCGGCATTACAGCGCATAATTGATGAGGCAGAAAGCTATACCGAAGCCGTTGAGCTGTCCGATGATGTACTCGGACTCGCGGCAGGCGGAACCGCTGTCGATCCCGAAAAGATAAAGGGAGCGAAAAATGGCTGAAATCAGTTCCGAACAGATCTATCTCGATTACCGCTCAAAGGTGGCGGCATATATATCAAGCCATATCCGCAACCGTGAGGACGCCGAGGATCTCGTTTCGGAGGTCTTTATAAAGGTTCATGCGTCGATAGACAGATTCGACGAGACCAAGGCGTCCGTTTCGACTTGGGTATATACCATAACCCGTAATACCGTTACGGATTTTCTCCGCCGGAACCGCATTACCGAGGAGCTGCCAGAGGACGCTCCCTCGCCGCTTCTCACCGAGGAAAGCTATCTGAACGAGGAAACACTTTCCGAACTCGCCGAGGCTCTGACACACCTCGAAGACGACGAGCGCCGCATAATAGTTCTCCGGTACGGCAGCGGTATGCCGCTTACGGAGATAGCCAACAAGCTGGGTTTAAGCTACGGCGCGGTGAAGATACGACACCGCAAGGCTCTGAACAAGCTTGAGGAACTGATGAAGAAAAACAATATATGATGCAATAAAAACAGGTACCTTGGCATTATTTCGCCGAGGTACCTTTTTATTACAGCAGTTTCCGCTCACTGCATCCGTGTGCTATGCCATATCATAAATGTTGATCTTGATCTCCTTGTCAGGCGGAGCACTGTGCTCACGTTCTGCAAGCGCATATTTGTCGCCGGTAAACGTATATCCGTACATAGAACCCGGAACGGGCAGAAGATGTCCGGATTCTCCGATATTGTATTCTACACGCTGAAAGACTGTCCTCTCCCTGACCTCGTCTTCGGGTATATCCTGTGCAGCCCTGCCGAATATCTTTTCATCGCCGTCACGCCACATTCCGGACGCTTTCAGATACGTTGCGAGGAGATCCGTGAACCACACGGGAGCGTTGTTGTATAGTGTTTCGCTGTGGGTCTCTCCGGGCTCCTTGAGATAGAATATCGGGAAATTCCTGTCCTTGTCATGCTCACCGTGGTCGGCTGTGATAAGGATAACGGAATCGTCATAAACGCCGAGCTCTTTCAGCTGCGATATGTATTTGTTGATAACATCGAGACAGTCCTGCGTCTCCTGCTCCAGCGTTCCAATAAGGCCATGTGTGCCGATAAGATGCTCAACTATGAAATAGTTCTTGTCCGTCTCCGACACCGCAAGGTCAAGCGCATTAAAATATATTTTATTGTCCATGATGCTTTTTTGCGGAACGGATACGCCGTCACGCCAATAAAACACCATATCCTCCTCAAAAAAACGCTTTATAGCCAGAGGCATATATCTGAAACGTGAAAACATATCTATCGTGCCGTAAAGCAGCGGTTTATAAATGATAACTTCTTCCTTATTTATCTGTATGGTATTGTCAAAATTACCATTAAGCTCAGTATAGTCGTTTGCAAAATCCCCATATATATTCGCTTTATATCCGTTATCGTGAAGGCGGGAATAAAATTCCGTGCTGCGCTCGCTGTTCCATACATCCCGCTTCCATTCCTCGCTCGCGAAGTTATCCGGATATTCTTCCGCGCCGGTAAGTATCTGCGGGATAGAAAGGTAGGTCGAATCATACATCATGCAGGCATTTGTATAGTATGTAAAATCCTTCAGGCACTCAAACTTCTCGGGGGTAGTTTCATAAGCTTCGGCAAAATAATCCTGATCCGCCATATCTATGATGATAGTTATTATGTTCTTGTTTTTGGAAACAACGAACTGCTCCTCGTTGGACAGCCCCACAATGCTGTAATCAAAAATATCAACAGGGGTAGTAATCATCAGCGTGATAAGAGTAACGATATGTATGCCGCCAACAAACATCGAAACATAGTTGTGCGCGTTTTTGACACCGGAGTTGTCCTTAAGCTTCGGGATCCGGTCTATGATAAGTCCTGCAATTATCGGGAGCAGTATTATGCATACCCATATAATGCTGTTGATTATACATTCTCCGGCAAGGGCGTCCCAATCCATAGGGTCACCGAGAGTACGCGGCATACTGCTGTTCATAAACATATACTGCGCATAGACGGCAAGAGTAAGTCCGCATATAAGACGTGTCGAACCGGTAAATGCTTTTTCGCTCATACCGCACAGAAAGACAGCGGTTATCAAAGTCATAATGAGTGTCTTTATGAGGAGATACGGAAAGAAATCCGAGTATATATAGGAATAGTTGGCAAAGTTATTGAAGTATGTCTCCGAAGGGACATACACAGCAGCTATAAAGAACAGCGGCAGGCTGTAAAGAATAGCTTTCGGAAAATTCTCCGCGTGTGTCTCACCGCCGGAGAACTCCATTAATACACCGATGAGTATCTCGAAAAAGCTGAAGAACACCGCCGTGCAAGCCGCAGTTATGACAATCACTATCTCAGGGGCGTTTTCGTATTCTATATCTACTATCCTGCTGCCTATAAGATAATCAAAAAAAATAATAAGGCAGTGGATCAATATAGTGTTATTGAAGATTGTGCGCCAAAGACGGAACACGATAAGAGGTACTCCGGTTACAAGTAAAAGCACGGCGCACAGAACGATATCCATTTTCAGCGAAAGATAACAGAACACCGCAAGAGACACCGCGAACAGCATCGAAAACACGATCCCGACAGCTTTACCCGCTTTTTCGGACAGCTTTATCCTTTTATTAAGAAATCCGATAACTGCTTTCATATATTTCCTCCGACAAAATATCTGTAAAAACAAAAAATATTATATCACCCCAGCCGCCAAAAGTCAATATCGGCAAAAGCCCCGGAACACATCTCCTGTGCTCCGGGGTTTGACCGTTATTCGTATATCACGTTATGGTTGACAGTGCTTTCGTTTACGGTAAATCTGACTCTGCTGTTCCTTATTATTATGTTTTCGTCGTCCGCGAACGTATCGCGTCTCAGCTCATTTCCTGCGCTGAAGCGTATATCGCACTCGTTCATTTTTATCACGGTGTCCGGACTGTATCCGCCGACGGACAGAGCCTGCTCACCGTTGCTGTCGATCTTGAGGGAAGCAGATTCCATGGTCAGGCTTGTTGTGCCGTTAAGCGCACCCACGCCGGTGCCGTAAGCAGCATTGAGCACCACCACCATACCGGAATCGCTAATATCCGTTATCGACTCGCTGCCCTTTACGCTGCCTATTCCCACGCAGTTGCTTCCGTCGCAGTATCCCTTGAACGAACAGAATCTTATCTTTACCCTTGAATTTCCGTACATAGAACCCGCGCATACGCCGTTAATGGCAGATATTTCAACCGACACGCTGCCGCTGTCCATAACGATATCGGAGTCTCCGGAAAGCGCGCCTATTCCTACGCAGGAGTTGCCGTCCGCTTCAAGGATCATTATGCCGCTCCTGATACATATCTTACCGCCGAGATCGGAGCCTATGCAGATACCCGCAACGCCTCTGCCCTGCACTGAAACGGTGCCGGAGTGCATGAATACCAGCTCACCGTGCCGTTCTCCGGTAAACGCACCTATACCGTAGTAATCGGACGATTCGAGTTCAAATTTCAGACTGCCGTCGCCCTCAAGAGTAAACCTTGAGCTCTCCGGTACATTGATGCCGGAATTGTGCATGAAGTTCTCGCCCACAATGACAAGCGTCACATCATTGTTTTCGCCGAGCTGTATGGTCGGACGGTTCTTGATATTGGAAAAATGCACGTTTTCAAGAGTGATGCGTCCTGTATATCCGGATTCTATGCGCATATGGATATCCGTTTTGAGACCGGGTGTTCCGATAATTGAGATATCCTTATATACCATAGTTTCCTGCCCCACAACTATCTCGGTGAAGCCGTCCTTTACAAGGGACGAAAGGTTGACACGATTGGTCTTGCCGGCGATGTACGAGTGGCTCGCCTGACCCTCGGCAAGTTCATTATGATATTTTACGATCTCTTCCCTGATCTTTTCGTCTATCTGCGGTATCAGCTCCGCTGACGGGCGGGCGGTATAGTAGCCCTGTATCAGATCGGCGCCGAGAAGAATGACGGTACGAAGCTCCTCTGCGGTCTCGACGCCCTCAGCCAGAGCCATAATGCCGTTGTCGCGGCAGAAGTTTATTACTCCCCTTACAAAGTGCTGTTTCTGCGGCTTGTTCTGTATCTCGCTAAGCAGCGCTCTGTCGATCTTGACATAGTTCGGCATATAGCGCAGCAGGTTGCTCACGTTGGAATATCCCGTGCCGTAATCATCGACAGCTATCTTGATATTCAGCCGCTTGAAAAACTCCTTGAGCCTGTTAAGCTCTTCGTCGCTGAGCTCCGCTTCCTCTGTAAGCTCGACGACCACGGTATCGGAATGCTTTTTCAGGAGCATCTCCACAGCCACGAAATCCTCGTCGTCGATGCGCACGCCCGGTATGCTGTTTATGAACACTTTTGCCGAACCTATCACCGGCTTCTGTCTGTCAACTATCGAAAGGACGTTGAGGAAAGTTGCGCGTTCAACGTCCGCGAGTCTGTTCTGCATATCCGCGTATTTTATTATCGAAAGCGGAGATATGCGCTTTTCGGTATTTGAGCGCATCAGTGCCTCATACGAGTATATAGCTCCGTCAACGGTGTTTACGATAGGCTGGAAGTGGTAGGTGAGCAGATTTCCGTCAAGTATCTTCCCGACGAGATCGTATTCTTCCTTCTCCTCGGCGGTAAGGCTCTCATAGGCGGCTCCGGCGGCATCGGACTTGCTCTTCTTCATCTTGTCGAGCTGCTCCTGCATACCCTGAATCACGAGCTCGCGTCTGATGCTCTCAAAGCCTCTCGAAACAAGCCCTATCCACCTGCGGTAAATATCGTCGTATGCTCTTGCCGCGTTCCCGTAGCTTACACAGGCGTAGCCGTAGCACTGCTTTTCGGCATAGACCGGAGTGAAGAAGAACGCGGCAGGCTCATCTCTTTCCTCGTACAGTGCAGGAAGAAGCTCTTTCGTGTCGAAAGTCCTGTCCAGCGCGACATGACCGTCCTTGCGGTCACTGTTGTATCTTACCGCGTATATCATCTTTTCGGGGTAGCCCTCGTTCTTGACGTTTATCGCGTGATCGGTGCTCATATATTTCCACGGAGGCGCAAGACAAAGGTGGAAGCTGTTTGCTCCCTTTATCTGATACGCGTAGGAGAATATCATTCCGAGATACTCGCCGAGATCGGTCTGCGATAAGACGTTTTCCGCCATTGTATTGTTTATCGAATCAAAGCCTTCCTCGGAAATCTCTGTCCCCCACTCCTGTCTTCTGATAGTAAGAGTGGGCATATTGGTCTCCGTACAGCCGCAGCTCTCGCCTATAAGCAGCGGCGGGTCGATAGTGAACGGCTCGGTTTCCCTGCCGTTTATGCTATTGAATATATATTCCGCTGCGTAGATGCCGAACTCATACGACGGAATGAGCGCTGAAGTGATCGTAGAGGGGGAGGTCTGTCCCTCGTCGGTGGAATCGTAGCTTACAACAGCTACATCATCGGGTATTTTTATACCGCGTGCGGCAAACGCTTTTCCGAGACCGATAGCCATAGCGTCATTGGCGCAGACTACCGCTTCCGGCAGCTTCTTCCCGTCCGCGAGGAGATGATCTGCGCAGACCTCGCCGCTCTGATACCAGAAATCACCGTAAACTATTCTGTCCTCCGATACCGGCAGTCCGTGCTTCTCCATTGCGTCGCGGTATGCTTTCAGACGCATCTGGGCGTGTTCGTGCCACTTCTTGCCGGAAAGGTACGCGATATCCTTATAGCCGTGAACTTCGATAAGGTGAGAAACGAGCTCGACAACGGCACCGTAGCAGTCGGTAAAGATGCTCGGGAAATACTTGCTTTCTCTTTCTATGACAAGGACGGGCTTTCCGAATGTTTCGTGCAGCCGTTCTTCGATGGCATCCGCCGCACCGGCGGTCTGAATGCTGTCCTCGATTATCACGGCAGCATCGTACATATCCGGTACCATCAGAGAGAAGATGTTGGATTCGCCCTTTTCACGGTCGGCGGTATCCTGATATTTGCGGTACATCGAAAAAATGCACACATCCATATCAAAGGCGAACGCTTTTTCAAGAAATCCGGTGATAAATCTTCTCTGATAGATCTCATCCGCCTGACCGACAAAAAGCGCTATACGTTTTCTGTTCTTGCTCATAAATACTCCTCTTGACCGTATGGGCAACGCGTTTATCCAAACCATAGACGCGATATTACACTATATCATTATGATTATAGCATACTTCCGGCGAAAATGCAACAAGGCAGACAATAAATCTACAATTTTAGTTAAAAACGCAAAACAACTTTTGTTGCTTTTTACCAAATCTATCCGGGATCTGCTGCGTCTCAGTCCGCGCCCATACAATCCGGAGCCACCGGTCCCGGAATACCGCCGCGTATTCTGACGCCTGAGTCCCTGCCCTCCGTGCTTGACACATTCAGACGGATATGCTATAATTTTTACAGAAAATAAACTCGGAGGAAGTGACATTTCAATGAAATACGATGCTGTGATCATCGGTGCGGGCGTGACCGGCTGTGCCGCGGCAAGAGAGCTCTCGCGGTATGAGCTGAAAATTCTCGTCATCGACAGGGAAAGCGATGTATGCGAAGGTACCAGCAAGGCGAACAGCGCCATTATCCACGCAGGCTTTGACGCGGAACCCGGTACTCTCAAAGCGCAGCTGAACGTAAAGGGCAACGCTATGATGACAGCTCTCGCCGGCGAACTCGATATCCCGTTCAGACGCGTGGGCGCCATGGTCGTCTGCTATGAGGAAAGCGAGCTTCCGAAGCTCGGAGAGCTGCTCTCCCGCGGAGAACGGAACGGTGTTGAAGGTCTGAAGATACTCGGCAGAGACGAGGCTCTCGCACTCGAACCGAATCTTGCCGACGATGTGTATGCCGCCCTCTATGCGCCGACATCGGGCATCGTCTGTCCGTTTGAGATGACGCTGGCGTTCGCGGAGAACGCTTACAGAAACGGTGCGGAATTTATGCTCTCCGCTGAGGTGACAGGCATAGAAAAAACGGCAGACGGTTTTACCGTAAACACGACAAAAGGCACTGTCGAAGCAGATTGTGTTATAAACTGCGCGGGCGTTTACGCGGATAAGATACACGATATGATCTGCGAACATTCATTCTCGATAACGCCGAGACGCGGGGAATACCTGCTGCTCGACAAGAATGCGGGAAAGACCGTGAGCCGCACGATATTCCAGCTGCCTACAAAAATGGGCAAGGGCATACTCGTGTCCCCGACAGCACACGGCAATCTTCTGCTCGGTCCGACCGCGGAAGATACCGATGACCGCGAATTCACCGCGACCACCCGTGAAGGACTTGACAGCGTAAAGAAGAAGAGCGCACTGTCGGTGAAGAATATCCCCTACGGACAGGTCATAACATCGTTCTCCGGACTTCGCGCAACAGGGAGCACCCATGATTTCATTATCCGCGAAGACGACAAGGTCAAGGGCTTCATAGACGCGGCGGGAATAGAGTCCCCCGGACTTACCAGCGCACCCGCGATAGCGCTGTATATAAGGGACATCGTTTCGGGCATAATACCGCTGAAAGAAAAGGCGGATTTCGACCCGGTCAGAAAGGGCATACCGAAGCTCGCTTCCATGCCCGCGGAGGAACGCGCGGAGCTGATAAAGCAGCGCCCCGATTACGGTCAGATCGTCTGCCGCTGCGAACAGATAAGCGAAGGCGAGATACTCGACAGCATAGAGCGTCCGCTCGGAGCAACGACACTCGACGGTGTAAAGCGCCGTGTGAGAGCCGGAATGGGCCGCTGTCAGGCGGGTTTCTGCTCACCGAAGGTCATAGATATGCTTGCGGAAAAACAGGGAATTTCTTATGGGGGAGTGAAGAAAAATGGCTGAAAAAACTGCTCTCGCTATAATCGGCGGAGGTCCCGCGGGACTTGCGGCCGCCGCTGCAGCCTATGACTGCGGTATAAGAGATATTACGGTATTTGAGCGCGATAACGGGCTCGGCGGCATACTCAACCAGTGCATACACAACGGATTCGGTCTTCACACGTTCGGTGAGGAGCTTACCGGCCCCGAATATGCGGCAAGGTTCATAGAAAAGGTGAGAGAGCGCGGCATAAACTGCGAAACCGGCAGCATGGTGCTCTCGATAAGCCCGGACAGAGAGATAACGGTTGTCAGCAAGGCAAAGGGACTGCGTGTGATAAAGGCGGACGCGGTCGTGCTTGCTATGGGCTGCCGCGAACGTCCGAGAGGCGCACTGAACATTCCCGGTTTCAGACCGCAGGGCATCTACACTGCCGGTACGGCGCAGAAGCTCGTGAACTGCGAGGGATATCTGCCCGGAAAGGAAGTCGTGATACTCGGCTCCGGCGACATCGGACTTATAATGGCAAGGCGAATGACGCTCGAAGGAGCGCACGTTAAGGCTGTTGCGGAGCTGATGCCGTATTCCGGCGGGCTCAAGCGCAATATCGTGCAATGTCTCGACGATTACGGCATTCCCCTTCTTCTAAGCCACACGGTAGTGGATATAAAGGGGAAGCGGAAGCTCGAAGGCGTAACGATTGCCGAGGTTGACGGCACAGGCACACCGATAGCGGGAACGGAGCAATACTACGAATGTGACACGCTGCTGCTTTCCTGCGGACTTATCCCGGAGAACGAGCTGTCGCTTACGGCGGGGATCAAGATAAACGGAATGACGAACGGCCCCGAAGTCGATGACAGGCTCACAACGAGCGCGGAAGGCATTTTCGCCTGCGGAAACGTACTGCACGTTCACGATCTTGTGGATTTCGTTTCCGAGGAAGCGGAACGCGCCGGCAGAAATGCCGCGAGGTTCATAACCGGCGAGGGCGCAAAGAAGAACAGCCCCGACATACACAGGCTTATAGCCGGAAACGGCGTGAGATACACAGTCCCCTGCACCGTTGATACGGCAAACACGGACGGAGAGCTGCACATAAGGTTCCGCGTGCGCAATGTATATAAGGGATGCAGGATAACCGTCAGCGCGGACAGCGGCGTTATCGTATCGAAGAAGAAGCGCATCACCGTACCGAGCGAAATGGAAGATGTTATAATCAAGCCGGATATGCTGGCTGCAGTTGCCGGCGATATCACCGTCAGCATAGAGGAGGAGAGCGTATGACACGGGAGCTGATATGTATAGGCTGTCCTATGGGCTGCGAGCTTACGGCGGAGATCGAGGACGGCAAGGTCGTCTCGGTCACCGGCAACACCTGCGGAGTCGGCAAAAAATACGCCGAAACGGAAATAACCGCCCCGGTCCGCACTGTCACGTCAACGGTAATGTCGGATAAGGGCAAGCCCGTACCGGTAAAGACGAAATCACCCGTCCCGAAGGACAGGATATTCGATGTCATGAAGGATATCAAGTCGGCATCAGTCTCTCTTCCCGTAAAGATCGGAGATGTTGCCGTGAAGAATGCCGCCGGTACAGGCGTGGATATCATCGTGACTAAAGAGAGTTTTTGAGAGATGACTAAAGAGAGTTTTTGAGAGAGATTTTAGAGAGATTTTTAGAGAGAATTTAGAGATTTAAGAGATTTTTAAGAAGGGGCGCTGGCGCGGAGCCCGCGCTGGCAGAAGCTGTATTTCAGAGTTTCCTGCTATGGGTCGCTCTGCAAGAAATGAATGGGGGTTGGCGAAGAATCCATTAAATAATAACAATAACCGCACAGAATAACGCTCTGTGCGGTATCTTTTTTACCATATTCAGAAGAGAATAACTGACCGAGGAGCCACACCCGCCCACAGAAGAATGTCGCTGCGAATTTCGGCAGTCATTTTATTATGTTCTGATATCTTTCTCCTTTAGCTGCGAAGCGATCAAAGTTTTTTGGAAAGGGGTTTGGGGAATAACCTTTT
>CACZGM010000031.1 GCA_902780695.1 uncultured Ruminococcus sp.
ATATACATTGACGATTTTTTCTTGTTATCGCCAACGAATATCTCTGTTTCTGCTGAATTTTTGCAACAAAAAAGAGCCTGCAAGTTCAAATGCGATGTTACTCGCATCTGAGCTTACAGGCTCTCAATTGTTTAGTTTATGTCGTTCGGTACACGATCAAGGTATTCGGCTTGCTTACCGCGGTTGAAGCTGCCGAACTTACCGATCATGCAGCCGCCGATGCAGATCGTCATATTTGGCGGGATATCGCTGTATCGGTACGTTACATCCGCGTACTCGCCGGCAAGCGCGATCTCTAACGCCGTCAGTATCATGTCCGGCTTGTTTTTCTTTCCTCGCTCTATATATTCATCTCGTTCGGCGGGAGATATGTCGTCGCCGATGACCGTGACCTCGATGTTTTCCATTGACTTTCAGCTCCGATTCCGATCGTTTACCGACCGCTATAATTATATCATATCTGTCGGAGAAAGTCAAATATTTCAGATGCTTGTACAAACTTTCTGAGAAAACTTTGTAAATAATACAGAAAATGCCTATTTTATAGCGATTTTCTTATTTTTGTAGAGTATAACAAATTTTGATTTATATTTTCTATATCCGAACAATTCAAGTCCTGTAAGTACCTAAAAACGCACTAAAAAATATCCACGGAACGAGATTTTTAAAATCCACAAGATTTCAGCCCACAAATGGCTCAACTAAGCCTTTTGTGGGCTGAATATCTATTTTGGATACTTAAGTTGGTCTGAGTGACGGGACTTGAACCCACGGCCTCTACCACCCCAAGGTAGCGCGCTACCAACTGCGCCACACCCAGACAGGGCAGTCGTTTTCCGACTGTATAAGCCGCGGTGCATTTTCCCCGCTTATGGCTGGGAAAATACGGCGGCTTTTATATTACTTTCTTTTTCTTGAGAGGAGTGCGGCAAGAGCGGAAATGCCCGAAACCACCGCAAGAGCAGCCATTCCGTCAACGCCGGTAGCGGGGTTGGTCTCGGTCTCGCCGGAAACCTCTGCGGGATGGACAACACCCTTCGGAACGATCTCGGCGTACTCATGTGAGCCTGTGGTAAAATCTATCCAGACTATATCGGTATCCATATTGTTACGGATCGTTAACTCGGTGACATCATCGGCATTAACTCCCGCAGCTTCAAGAAGATCGCGCACTCTTATGTAAATAGTGTCTGTATTGAGAGCTTTGTCGCTGTTTATGCGGTATGTTTTCTTCTTGCCGTCGCTTGTCTTGAATTTGAACGAAACGTCAAATCCTTTATCCAGCGGGAACACATAGTTTATAGTCAGACCGACATTGCCGCCCGCCGTTCCCGATGCGTCCATAAGCTGAGCGGCAGGGTCGGGAAGCATCCATTCACGGTATAATTCGGACTCGTCCGCTAACTCGAATGTATCGGGGTCAAGTCCCGCGTCATATGAGAAGCGCAGCTCCATTCCTTCCTGTTCGAATATGAAATCACCGTCGGCATCGTATTTCAGGCTGAATTTGTCGTTTTCATCCGTACCGGTATAGGACATATTGAACATCGAAAAAGTCTGATCCAGCTCAGCATCGGTGACCTTGATATGATCGCTCGTGGCAAGAACTGCATTGTCCTTATCATGCACGATCAGATAACCCAGAGCTCCGTCACCGTACACTTCGGCACCTTCGTCGAAATACAATCCCCAGACACCTCTGAACAAGGGAGCGTCGGGATCGAATGTTTCGGGGTCGGCAAAGCGAACCTTAATAAATCTGTATGTTCTCTGCTCTCCGTCGTAGTCGATAGTGCCGTAGAGGCTGCCGTCTTCTCTCTGGTCGAAGACGGCTTCGGTAGTATCGTCGGCGCCGCCCATATGGAACGTTATATTCCTGCCCTTCTGCTCGCATCCGAACGGTAAGCCGCTCTTTTCGATGACTGTTCTTCCGCTGGTCTCGTCATTGAATATGTAGTAGCCCCAGAAATCTTCGGGTTTGTAATTGCCGTCCTTGTCGGTGTTATATACTGCCCAGACGCCGCTCTGGAAGATGCTGTATTCGGAATCCTCGGAGCCGTCCTTCGCGGTGATCTCAACATCGGTCAGCTCATCCGCAAGAACGCCGGGATCCATTGTGCCGTAGTCTATCTTGTGGAAATCAACGTTTCCGCCCTCGGTGTTGTCGTTTATGCACTGCGCGATATGCGAAACGGGGATATATATTTCCTTTCTGCCGTCCAGCTTCATCATATCCTCGGTGTAGCCGTACTCCTTATCTCCCTCAAAGAATCTGAACGCGATCATCGCCGAATCGAGCTTCTCCGAGAAGGTGAAGTGGAAGTAAAACTCCGCGTCGTCCTCATCGAGAGCCATATTCATCAGCTTTAAGCATCTGTCCGTGATCTTCCACGTTCCGTCGTCCTGCTTCTCATAGCAGCCGGAGAACGGGTTGTCCATATTAAGCATCTGTGCGGTCTCTTCCTCCGCGTATGATACTGTCGAAAGCGACGATACCGCTATTATTGCTGCAGCGGCGGCAGCTATCAGCTTCTTTTTCATTTCCGTTATCCTTCCTGTATAATAACATTACTGTCCCGGCAGCCCGGTTTCCGTTATCCGCCGAAGTGACAGACATATCCGCACATCTGCGGCTTACATCTGCTATTATACCACATTTTGTCTCATAAGTCAATATCGGCACAACATTTGGGCAGCGGGAGCAGGAATTGGCAATTGACAAATTTTTAAATCTCGGGGAGTTTCGTGTTTCATTTTTGCTTGACATCGGTATTGTCAAAATGTTATAATAGAACAGGATATCTGAAACCGGAAGATCCCGTTTTCCGCTGTGACTGCGGAACGGTACAAAATAATGATCAGGAGGACATCACGATGAGCAGAACACTTGTGGCATATTTCAGCGCGAGCGGCTATACAGCCGCGAAGGCAAAGCTGATAGCGGAAGCGGCGGAAGCCGATATCTATGAGATAAAGCCGGCGCAGCCCTATACCGCAGACGACCTCGACTGGCACAACAAGCAGTCGCGCAGCAGTGTCGAAATGGCTGATCTGTCTTTTCGCCCTGCAATTGCGGAGCCCGTTCCGGACGTTTCCGGATATGACACGATATTTGTCGGATTCCCTATATGGTGGTACAAGGCTCCGACGATAATCAATACTTTCCTTGAAAGCGCGGATTTCTCGGGAAAGACGATAATCCTGTTCGCGACCTCCGGCGGCAGCCGCTTCGGAGATACGGTGAAATACCTTAAGAACAGCGTTTCCGATACCGCGGTGATAAAGGAAGGCCGCATACTCACGAGTGCGCAGGGATATGTCATCTCCGCGTGGCTGAAAGAGCTCGGCATCATCGGATAATAAGCCGTACCGCCGCTGGATTTCCCGCAGCCGCTGCGGGAAGAAACAGAATATTGACGCTTCGCGTCGGGAGAATGTATTATGAGATCGGATTATAAAGCTGCTAAAAAGCTGGGCGACGATGCCGTAAGGGAAGCGCTGAAGAACGGCGAGTCTCCGTACCTGCCTGTGCTGGATTCAATGGAGGAGGTAAAGAACTCCCCCGGAGAGGTGAAAGTCGGGCTCATGGAGCTGCCGATAAACCGCATTACCGGCAATAAAGCCGTTTCGCGGAACAATGCCTTTGCCAACAATTTCATGCCCATATTCCCGGAATCGTCCGAATTTGCGGCAAAATGGGAGAGCCTGTACGATTCCTACAAGGAGGATGGCATACGGGACGCTATCGAATGCTATGAGTACATGAACCGGTATTATGTGCTGGAGGGCAACAAGCGTGTTTCCGTGTCAAAGTACGGCGGCAGCGAATATATCCTCGCCAACGTCACCCGCATACTCCCCGCGAAGAACGACACGAAGGAGGTCAGGGTCTATTACGAATACCTTGATTTCTACGCCGTTACAAAGAATTTCTATATCATCCTGACCGAGCCGGGCGAGTACGCGCTGCTTGCGAAGATGTTTGACCAGGATCTCGAACACCCGTGGGACGAGGAGGTCTGCGCAGATCTCAAGGCCGCGTATTTCGCATTCGGCAGGCACGCACGCACCATTCTTGAGCTCAACAGCGATTTCACCCTCGGCGACGCGTTCCTTATGTATATCCTTATATTCCCGTACAAGACGCTGTTCGACGACATCGACGAGCAGATCATCAAGAATCTGCGGCTTGCCAAGAACGAGCTGCTCACGAAGCGCGATATAGACAGCATCACATTCCTTGAGGAAGCTCCCGGAGCCGAAAAGCCCAGGACTGTAAGGATCCCGAATATCTTCTCCGCGGCAAAGAAATACACCGAAGCCTCCCCGCTGAGAGCCGGTTTCATCTACGATGCGGGCGTTGAGGAGTCCCGCTGGATAGAGAGTCACGAGCTCGGACGTCTGTACGCGGACGAAAAGACGGGAAAGAGCGCCGTCACACGGAAATATGTGTCCGCGAACAGCAGCGGCAATATACAGGACGCGCTCGCAAGGGCGATAGACGACGGCAACGATATAATCTTCACGGAAGTCCGCGGTGCTGAATCCGTCCGTGAAGTTTCTGAACTGCTCGGTAGGGCAGGCGGTATCGTCGGTGCGCTGCTACCACGGAAAGCTGTACGAAGCGGCATTTCTCATGGGGATACTTTCCGCCGATACTCTGCTGCTTGACAGGAGCGTTACCGGCGAACGGCGCATAGGCTACATAGCACGGAGCGGTGCGAGCATGAGCGTAATTGATCTGAACGCTTTCGCGATAGGCGTATCTCTTATCGACCCGGAATGCCGGATAGAGCTGAGATACCTGTGCGACGGCGACCGCTCGGACTGGCGGAGCGAATGGGAGCGGAAGGGAATACGTATATATGCGGATTTTGATTACTCCACCGTGCCGGGAACAGCGAACAAGCCCGGAGTTTACCGCATAGAAAGCGATAAGGACATACACATAGGAACGCCGTATTTCAGCTGGGGCAGATATTATGCCAAAATAATACAGTCGGTAATGAGCGGCGCTTGGGATCTCAGCGAGATAGCAGGCGTCAACAATGCCGCGAACTACTGGTTCGGGCTTTCTACCGGCGTTGTGAACATCGTCACGCCGGTACTGCCGTATCAGACGCAGAAAATGCTCTCGTTCTTCAAGAATTCCATAGTCCGCGGCGGTTACGACCCGTTTTCGGGGGAGCTGCACTCGCAGGACGATAAGCTGCCGGACAGCACGGCGGTGCAGAGAAACAGGATATCCGCGTCGCTCAACAAGATGAAGGACGGTCAGATACTGGCTATGAACTGGCTGAACGACAATATAGACGGTACAATGCCGATAACCGAACAATTCTGAGGTGCCGGTGAAATGAGAATACTTGTAGTAGCCGACGAGGAATCGCGTTCTTTATGGGATCATTACTTGCCGGAAAAGCTCGACGGGGTCGATCTTATCATATCCTGCGGCGACCTTCGTGCGGAGTATCTCGAATTTCTTGCCACAATGGTAAAATGTCCCGTTCTGTATGTACCGGGCAACCACGACGAGAAATATGTTGAGTCTCCTCCCGGAGGCTGCACTTGCATCGACGGGATCATATACCGGTATAACGGTCTGCGAATCCTCGGATTCGGCGGTTCAATGAAGTACAAGGACGGACCGTATATGTTCTCCGAGAGACAGATGCGGCATCATATATGGAAGACAAAGCCCTCGATAATAATGCGCGGCGGCTTTGATATACTTGTCACTCACGCGCCGGTCATGGGTTACGGCGACCTTGCCGACCTGCCGCACAGGGGGTACAAGTGCTTTAACGATCTTATCTGGAAGTGCCGTCCGGCGTATATGATACACGGACACGTCCACGCCACCTACGGCAGCAGGTTCAAACGTGTAACCGAGCATCCCTCCGGTGTTCATATCGTCAACGGATATGACAAGTATTATTTCGATTTCGACGAATCTCTGCGGCAGCCGCCGATTCCGCGTTTGCAGCTTGCCCGCAGCCTGTTCGGCGCGTTTCTGTGAGAGTCCGGTATGTGGCGCGGAGCCGCGCTGGCAGCAGCTGTATTTCAGAATTTACTGCTATGGGCTGCTTCAGACTGAAACGCAGCGGGGTAGGTAAAGACTCCGTTCCCTATAATAGCAAGAAATCGCACAGAGTGTCAGTCTGTGCGGTTTCTTTTTTACCATATATAGAAAGAGTATAACTTACCGAGGGGCTGCGCCTTTCCTTAGCAGAGTGCCGCCCACGCATCCGCCGCTATTACAGGCAGTACCTCGCCGCTATCCTGCCGACAGACCGTATCAGCGCGTTCACCTCAGTCATTGTGTTGAACACCGACGGCGAAAAGCGCACCGCGCCCTGTTCCGCTGTTCCTATCTTTCTGTGCGTGGGATAGGCGCAGTGAAAGCCTCCGCGCAGCGCAAAACCCGCATCGCTCAGCAGCTGTGAGGACTTCTCCGCGGGCAGATCGCCGATATTGAACGGGATAACGGGCGCGAAACGCTCGTCAAATCCGTCGCTGTACAGCTTCACTGCCGGCTGCTTTGCCATGCCCTCGAAAAAACGGCGGCACAGAGCGTTCTCATGCGCCCGGATATTGCCGATGCCTTTTGAATTCACGAAATCCACTCCCGCGCCGAGAGATATCGCACCCGCGGTGTTTATCGTGCCGCTCTCGAAACGGTCGGGCAGGAAGTCGGGCTGCGCCGGTTCCTTCGACAGGCTGCCGGTACCGCCCTCGATCAGTGTTTTCAGACGGTATTTCCCGTCCGTGACGAGCAGTCCCGTTCCCATTGGCCCGTACAGTCCCTTGTGACCCGCCGCGCAGATGATGTTCACTCCGTCGGAGAGCTTTATCGGCAGAACTCCCGCGCCCTGCGCCGCGTCCGCTATGAAGCATATACCCCGCTCACGGCAGAGGGCGGCTATCCGCTTTATCGGCATTATACGCCCCGTGACGTTTCCCGCGAGAGTGCAGATAACGGCTTTAGTGCGTCGGTTTATACACCGCTCGAATTCCCGCACCGTGCTGTCATCGTCGTCCGTGACCGCTGCGGTGTATGATATCCCGGCACTTTTTGAAAGCGCATAAAGCGGGCGCAGCACGGCGTTATGCTCTATATCGCTTATCACTGCATGGGAATTCTCCGGCAGAACGCCCTTTATCGCCGTGTTGAGCGCGAATGTGCAGTTCGGCATGAATACCGTGTTTTCTACGCTCGCACCGAAAAATGCCGCGCATTTCTCCCGTGCTTCAAAGACCGCCTCCGCCGTTTCGAGCGACATCGCGTGTCCGGCTCTGCCGGGATTTGCACCGTATTTCACGAGTGCGCGTGACATTGCCGCGATGACCGCGGGCGGCTTCGGGTAGGTCGTTGCCGCGTTGTCAAAGTATATCATATCTGTTTACCTCCGTTTCACCCGTGTGCGGCTATTTATTTCCCGGTAGGGTGCAGCGTCACGCTGCCGCCGGTGCAGGGCGGCGTTAGCCCTGCCGCTGTCTGCGTAAGACAAGCGCGTAAGCGCAGTATGATCCGCACACGGGTATTGGTTTTTCGCGGCTATCTTCCGCGTCTGCGGAACGGCGGTCTCGGCGGGCGGGGCGGAGGAGGGGGCGGTACAGGCATCGACTGTCCGCAGCGCACTCTTATCTCCGCCAGCATTGAGCAGACCCGCGCGGGTGACTCGTCCGTGCGTATGCCGAAAGCGCAGCCGCCTCTGCCGCTGCCTGTCTTTTCGATATGAGCCCTTATGCCGTGCGAGGACAGGTATCTTACGGCTCTTCTTGCGTCTGTATATGAATCGAGAGGAATAATTACCGTTCTCATAAATAAATCGTCCTTTCCTGTGGAATAATATCGTTATCTGAATAACGGGGAGATCATCTTCCCTTGTTATTTTATGCGGTACGGCAGTATTGTGACATTGATTTCTGCGTCCGCAAATATATTTATACGGAGGGACCTTATGAAAGCTGTAATACTTGCGGGCGGGGAGGGAACACGTCTGCGCCCGCTGACCTGCGATCTTCCGAAGCCGCTTGTCCCGGTCTGCGGCAAGCCCGTTCTGTTCTACATTCTCGAACTGCTGGAGAGAAACGGCTGTACGGAAGCCGCCGTTGCCGTCCGTTACAGGGGTGAGCGCATAGAATCCGCGCTCGGTGACGGCAGATACGGCTCGCTGCGGACGTTCGTTTCGTATGAGGACAAGCCGCTCGGAACTGCGGGCTGCGTAAAGAGAGCCGCCGCCGATTTTGACGGCGATTTTATCGTGATAAGCGGGGACGCTATGTGCGATTTCGACCTTGCCGCGATCTACAAGCACCACATTGACACTGGCGTAAAAGCGACCATTGCCGTAAGGTCGGTGGATGACCCGAGGGAATACGGTGTTATCATCGGTGAGAACGGCATGGTAACCGGATTTTCGGAGAAACCGTCATTCGTGAACTGCCGCAGCGACCTTGCGAACACCGGGATCTACGTCATCTCGCCGGACATTTTCCCGCTTATCCCGGACGGAAAGCCGGTGGATTTCGCGAAGGACGTTTTCCCGGAGATGCTCGGACGTGAGATGCCGCTCGGTTATTACGCGGAGAACGGCTACTGGTGCGATATCGGGGATATGAAAGCGTACAAGCGCTGTACGTCCGACCTTGTGAACGGGAAGATAAACGCTGTTCTTCCCGAACGCGTCACCGATCACGGCAGCCGCATCAGCCGGACTTCATTCGTTGCGAAAGGGGCTTATTTCTCCGATAAAGCGCTTGCGGCAGGCTGTTCGGCCGTGGGAGCGGGAGCGTACATCTCGGACGGTGCGAAGCTCAATAACGCGATAGTAATGGACGGTGCTTTCGTGGGAGAGGGCGCTACGCTCAACGACTGTGTTGTCTGTACGAATGCCAGAGTCGGCGCGGGTGCGGCGATATATGAGGGCGCGGTTGCCGGCGAGGGCTCGGTGATAGGCGAGAACGCAGTGATAAGCGGCGGTGTGCGTATCTGGAACAACAAGCGCATCGAAAAGGGCGCGTCGGTAACGTCCGATGTAAAGTACGGCAGCGCGGAGTATCCCGAAATGTCGGAGGACGGGATATGCGGAGCGACAAACACGGTCATAACGCCGGAATTCGCGGTGCGCATCGGCTGTGCGCTGCCGAAGATATCCGACAGCGGGATAGCGGTCTCGTGCGCGGACGGAAACGCGTCCGGGTGCATTAAAAACGCGCTGCTCAGCGGGATATCCTGTTCCGGCGGTTCGGCGTATGACTGCGGGAGCGTTCCTCTGCCGGTACTGGCATATTCCGCAAAGCTGCTCGGCACGGATATCTGTGTTCATATCGTGTCGCGGGCAAGAACAGCGGTGATGATATACTCGGCGGGTCTTCTGCCGCTCAAAAGGAGCCGGGAACGCATCTTCCAGGGTGCCGTGAACCGCGGGGAATTCATGAGTGCGGGCTGGGACGGCTTCGGCGGTATCACGGCTATATCCGACGCGGTGATGCTTTACAGGTCATATCTGGCGTCGCTGTCCGGCTTCACCGTGCCGTATGATGTGCGTATAGTTTCGCGGAATACGGTGTTCCGTGATATCTGCACGCCGTTTGCGAAGAAGATATCGTCGGGCAGGGAAAAGCTGACGGTGACGATTACGGAGCGCGGTGATATGTCGGAGATAAGCTGCGGCGATACGGTGATAGACAAGATCGCGATGCAGGTCACGGCCTGTGCGTATGAAGCGCGTCACGGCCGTGATTCCGCGCTTCCGTTCGCGTTCCCGCACACAGCCGAGGACGCTGCCGCAGCTTACGGCGGGAAAGTCATGCGGTATTACGCAAGCTCAATGGACGACCGTGATGAGGAAGCCCGCCGGCTTGCCGCGGAACAGCTTTTCATGCGGGACGGCTTCGCGCTTGCGCTCAGGGTTCTCGGATATATGGCGGAGCTTGCGCTCACGCCTGCCGAGGTGCTTGAATCCATACCGCGCTCGTCCAGCGCAGGGAGATTTATCCGTGTGAACTGTCCTCCGCAGCGCATACTCGACCGGCTGAAAGCCGTTCCGGAGGAGAACGAGGGCGCGGTCATAGCATCGGGCGACGACAGGATCCTGCTGCGCCCGGATAAGCGGGGAACAGGGCTGTTCATGTTCGCGGAGAGCTTCGGCACCGAGACCGCCGCGTCGCTGTGTGACAGAACGGAAAAGCTGATAAGAAACGCTGCCGCCGCGCTGAAGAAAGTGTGAGGGAGATCAGAGAGAAGGGGCTCTGCCCCTCAACACCCCGCAATCCCCCTTTAAAAAAGGGGTATTGACCCCCTAAATAAAATGCTGTATTTCAGAGTTTACAGCTACGGGCAGCCGCGGACTGAAACGCAGTGGGGCTGGCGATAACTCCATAAACTTTCCTGACGATTTCGAGGACTGCCCGCATCAAAAAAATCATTGCTTGACTTTTCGGACGAAATGAGTTATAATAGATAATGTATTGTTATGTGCAAAACGGGTAAAGCCCGATAAGATATTATCACATCAATGTACGGAGCGTCACACCAATGCTTTCATCTTTACCAAAGAAGCTCCTGCATAAAGAAAGAGGCAAAATGGAAAAAAACAATAACCATAAGCAGCCTGCCGCAGGAAAAAAGCGTTATCCCGCGGGTAAGTATGTTATGCCCGGAATGAAGAGCTCCGGACGGCAGACAGCTTCCGCTAAGGCGTCAAAGTCTGCCGGACAGAACACAAAAAAGTCCGTGAAGCAGACACGCGGCAAGAACCGCTCACAGCAGGCTCCGCAAAAGGAAGAACAGCGCAGGGATATCCTGCGCACAGACCGCCGCAGTTACGGCAGAAGCGACAATACCGCAAACGGCAGGAACGAACAGGCCTTCGTGCCGTCTGCTTCGTCGCGCCCGTCCGGCGGCAGAAAGTCCGCTCCGCTGAAAATAATCCCCCTCGGCGGTCTCAACGAGATAGGCAAGAACCTGTATCTCTATGAGTGCTGCAACGATATGTTCATAGTGGACTGCGGACTTGCTTTCCCCGATGAGGATATGCTCGGCATAGACCTCGTTATCCCGGATTTCACCTACATTATCAAGAATAAGGATAAGCTCCGCGGTGTCGTTCTCACCCACGGTCATGAAGACCATATCGGAAGCCTTGCGTACCTGCTCAAGAAGGTCAATGTCCCCGTTTACGGCACACGCCTTACCCTCGGACTTGTCGAGGGCAAGCTGAAAGAGCACGGTATCCTGTCACAGTGTACACTGAATGTCGTTCAGCCGCGCCAGACCGTGAAAATGGGCTGCATGGCTGTCGAGTTTATCCGCGTGAATCACTCTATACCGGATTCCTGCGGATTTGCGATATACACTCCCGCCGGTATCGTTATCCACACCGGTGACTTCAAGGTGGACTACACCCCGATAGAGGGCGGTATAATCGACCTTGCGCGGTTCGGCGAACTCGGCAACAGGGGAGTGCTTGCACTGCTTTCGGAGAGTACTAACGCCGAGCGCCCGGGATTTACCATGTCCGAGCGCCGCGTGGGAGCAACATTCCGCAATTTTTTCTCCAACGCGGAGGGAAAGCGCATAATCGTGGCAACGTTCTCCAGCAATATCCACCGCATACAGCAGATAATCGACAATGCCGAGATGACCGGACGCAAGGTCGCGGTCTCCGGCAGGAGCATGATAAACGTGCTTACAACGGCTATTGAGCTGAACTATATACGCCTGCCGAAGGGTATGCTCGTCGATATAGACAAGATCGGCAGGATACCGCCCGACGAGCTCGTTATCATAACCACGGGCAGTCAGGGAGAACCCATGTCGGCGCTTTCCCGCATGGCGAACAACGAACACCGGCAGGTCACCATAACACCGCAGGATCTAATCATCATATCCGCAAACCCTATCCCCGGCAACGAAAAGCTGGTGGGACGCGTCGTGAACGAGCTTATGAAAGCCGGCGCGAATGTTGTGTATGAGGCTATGTATGACGTACACGTTTCGGGACACGCCTGTCAGGAGGAGCTGAAAATGATGCTCTCGCTGACCCGTCCGAAATTCTTCATACCGATACACGGCGAGTACAAGCATATGTTCAAGCACGCCGAGCTTGCAAAGCAGCTCCACATACCGGAGGAGAACATCTTCATTGCCGGCAACGGAACCGTTATCGAGACGGACGGCGTGGATATGAAGATCACCGGACAGGTACCCGCGGGCAGAGTCCTGATAGACGGTCTCGGCGTGGGAGATGTCGGCTCCGTGGTGCTGCGCGACAGAAAGCATCTCGCACAGGACGGACTTATCATCGTGGTAGCAGCAGTGGAGGTATCCACGGGCAGGATCGTTTCGGGCCCCGACCTCGTATCGCGCGGATTCGTATATGTGCGCGAGTCGGAGGAGCTCATGGACGAAGCGCGTGAACGCGCAAAGAGCGTAATGCAGAAGAGCGTTACCCCGAATATGCGCGAATGGTCGGGTGTGAAGTCCGATGTCAAGGACGCGCTGAGCGGATTTATCTTCTCCAAGACCGGCAGAAGTCCGATGATACTGCCGATAATCATGGAAGTCTGAAAAAATGCACGATCCACAGTAATTGTGCATTGTGAATTGAAAAAGGGGGTGTCGTATTTGAAGAATAATTTCCGTGACGCGGGACTTGTAATATCCATAATCGCGCTGCTGATCTCGGCGGCGGCTATGCTTGTTTTCACTTACGGCGCTTCTCTGCAGGCGTTCTGCATATTTGCGCCCGTGTTCTGTGTAACGGGCGGATTTACCGTAGCAAAGCTGATATCCGTAACGCGGAAGAATTTTCAGTATTTCGCGAGGATAGACTCCGAGATCGACCGTATGGAGCGCGTCTCGATGAACTATATGCCGCTCGCTATCGCGATAGTTGACAGCGGCAGCCGCCTTGTGTGGTACAATATTGACTTCGCGAAACGTTTCGAGGAGGAAGCCGTTTACGGCAATTCTATCGAGATAATCACGAAACTTCCGCTTGAAAAGCTGCTCGGACGCGACAGCTATTACGAGATAAAGTATAAGAACAACTACTACAAGGTCTATGCGGACACCCCCGATGAGATCGAGGCAAAGGACGTGTATATGATCTACTTTGCCGATATCACGGGAATGAGAGTCCTCGAAACGGAAAAGCGTCTGTCGCAGCCGGTAGTTATGATATTCGTCATAGACAGCTATGAGGAGCTTTTCGGCGGCAGCTCCGAGAGTGAGACCGCAAAGGTCACCGTACAGATAGACAAGCTGCTGGAGGACTTCATAAGCAGCACAAACGGCATACTGCGAAAGTACAACCGCGAGCGCTTCTGGGCGGTCGTTGAGGAAAGATATGTCCGTGCAATGATAGACGACAAGGTGAAGATACTCGATAAGGTGAGAGAGATACAGGTAAACGAGCGTATCAGTGTCACGCTGTCGATCGGTGTCGGACGCACCGGAAAAAGCATTGCCGAAAGCGAGGAATTCGCGAAGCAGGCGCTCGATATGGCGCTCGGACGCGGCGGAGATCAGGCTGCTATAAAGAACGAGAGCGGCTTTGAGTTCTACGGCGGCGTTTCAAAGGGCGTTGAACGCCATACAAAGGTAAGGACGAGAATAATCGCAAGCTCGCTGATTGAAGCGATAGAGCAGGCGGACGACGTGTACATAATGGGTCACCGCAACAGCGACTTCGACGCTGTCGGAGCCTCGGTCGGACTGGCGGGAGCCGTAAGGCGGCTCGGAAAGAATGCCTATGCTGTCATAGACAAACAGACCACGCTTTCGATGCAGCTCTACAACTACATCTATGAGAAAGAAAAGGGATATCTGTTCATAAATGCTCCCGAGGCCAGGGAGAACTTCGGAGAGGGTTCGCTGCTGATAGTTGTCGATACCCACAATCCGAATATCGTCGATGTTCCGGAACTTCTCGAACGCGCGGAAAAGGTAGTCGTTATCGACCACCACAGAAAGATGATAAACTATATCGACAAGGCTTCGATATTCCACCATGAGCCGTACGCTTCCAGCGCAAGTGAAATGGTGACCGAGCTTCTCCAGTATTTCGGAGACGCGGGCAAGATATCCTCGGTGCAGGCGGAAGCGCTTCTTGCGGGTATCACCCTCGACACCAAGAACTTCACGCTGCGCACAGGCGTCCGCACGTTTGAAGCCGCCGCTTTCCTGCGCAAACTCGGTGCGGATACGGTGAACGTGAAGATGCTGTTCAACAACTCTGTGGAGTGCTACCGCCAGAAGTCGGAGCTTATAGCGTCGGCTACGGTTTACAGAGGGTGCGCTGTTGCCATGGCAAACAAGGTCATGCCGGAAATGAGAGTTGCCGCTCCGCAGGCTGCTGACGAGCTGCTCGGAGTTACGGACGTAAAGGCTTCCTTCGTTATCGCCAGAACGTCGAATGACGAGATAGCTCTTAACTGCCGTTCTCTCGGCGCCCTGAACGTACAGCTGATAGCCGAGTCTCTCGGCGGCGGCGGTCATCAGACAATGGCGGGCGTACAGTTCCGCGACACGACGGTAGAGAATGTGTTCGAGCGTCTGAAAGAAGCCATCGACAAATATTACAGCAGCCTTAACAGTTAAGACAATTCACAATTCACAATTGTGGAGTCTGCCTCCGGCAGACGGATCTGAATTGTGACAAATCGTCGGAGTATATCTTACCGTTACAGCAAAGGCATTGAGCGGGAAAATAAATATCGTGTTACGTCACGATTCAGAAACGCGTGCGAAGCACGCCCCATAATTGTGCATTGTGCATTTAGCATTGTGCATTGAAAAACCATCAGGAGGACAACAGACATGAAAGTAATTCTTTTGCAGGACGTGAAAGGCACCGGCAAAAAGGGCGAGATAAAGGAAGTAAAGGACGGATTCGCAAGAAACTGCCTTATTAAGCAGAACCTTGCCGTTGAAGCGACAAACGCCAACCTCAACATTCTTGAGGGACAGCAGGCTCACGCGCAGCACAAGATCGACACGGATATAGCAAACGCGAAGAACATCGCCTCCGTAATAGAGGGCAAGACCTTCTCCACTGCGGTAAAGGCAGGAGCAAACGGTAAGCTGTTCGGCTCCGTTACTGCTAAAGACGTGTCCAGACTTATCAAGGAAGCACACGGACTCGACGTTGACAAGAAAAAGATAGTTCTTAAGGAAGATATCAAGACTTTCGGCACCTTTGAGGCGGAAGCGCGCCTTTACAACGGCGTTTCGGCAAAGTTCAAGGTACAGGTGACCGAGCTTCAGTGATTTTCAGTGCAGCATACTTTGAAAACCGACAGATACACGACCGGAGGGGACCGCTCACATGGCAGAGCTTGAGATAATAGAATCGAATCTACCGTTCAACATAGATGCGGAGCAGATAGTGATCGGCTCGGTTATTGTCGAACCGGAGCTGCTCTCGAAGATCTCGGATATCATAACCCCGGATCATTTCCACATAAAGATGCACAGCGGCATTTACAGCGTTATTCAGAAGCTGTTTGTCGGCGGTGAGAACATCAATATCGTCACCGTGACCGAGAACTGCGTCCGTCAGAGCGTGTTTGAGTCGCAGGACGCGGCGAGAACGTACCTGTTCAGGCTGTCCGAAATGTCGGTGGAAAAGGCTTCGATAGAGAGCTACGCTCAGGTGCTCGACGAAAAGTATCTTATGCGCCGACTCATAACCGCGTCGAAGGATATCTTCGACAAGGCATCTTCCGGTACGGAAGAGCCTTCGTCGATGCTGGACTACGCCGAGAAGCGCATCTACGATATCCGCAATCAGAAAGAGATAAAGGGACTTCTGCATATCGGACCCACTCTTCGTGAGGCTCTGAGAGGGCTTGCGGATATCGCGGAGCACCCGGAGAATGCCAATAAAAAGGGTATGAGTTCGGGTTTTCCGTCGCTCGACAGATTTATTTTCGGACTCAACCCCTCGGATTTCATACTTATCGCGGCACGTCCCGGTATGGGCAAAACATCTTTCGCAATGAATATCGCGGTAAATGCCGCAAGAATGCACCCCGATAAGAAAGTCGCGGTGTTCAGCCTTGAAATGTCCCGTGAACAGCTCGTAATGCGTATGCTCTCATCGGAGGGAAAGATACCGTCCGATGCTCTGAAAACCGGCAGGATAGAGCCTTCACAGTGGCGCAGTCTGAACGAAGCGGCAGAGATGCTGAATATGATCGAGCTCTATGTGGACGATACGGCGAACGCGGCGATAGGCGAGATGAAGGCCAAGCTGCGCAGAATGGACAATCTCGGACTGGTAGTCATAGACTACCTGCAGCTCATGTCCACAGGCAGACGCGACGGAAACCGTGTAAACGAGGTGTCGGAGATAACAAGAAGTCTGAAGATACTTGCGAAGGAGCTCAATGTTCCGGTAATAACGCTGTCACAGCTGACGCGCGGACCCGAATCCCGTGAAAACAAGCGTCCGATGCTGTCCGACCTGCGTGAATCCGGTTCTATCGAGCAGGACGCGGATATCGTTCTGTTCCTGTACCGCGATGCGTACTACACCAAGGCGGAGGATAACCTCGAAAGCTGTGAGTGCATCATAGCCAAGAACCGCCACGGCGAGACCGCGACCGTAAATCTGCGCTGGGACGGACAGTTCACGAGATTCAGTGATGTGGAGCAGCGCTATGGAGAATAAGATCGCTGCCGCCGTGCAGCGCTATGATATGTTTGCGCCCGGAGATAGGGTGACCGTGGGTCTGAGCGGCGGTGCGGACAGCTGTGCGCTCCTGCTCGGGCTGCTCGCGCTCAAAGACAGAATAGGGATAACCGTTTCCGCTTGTCATATAAACCACTGCCTGCGCGGTGAGGAGAGCGACGGGGACGAGCGGTTCGTCCGGGAGCTGTGTGAGAGCAGGGAAGTACCGCTTGAAGTGTTCCGTGTTGATGTGCGGAGCGCGGCAGTAAAGCACGAGAGCCTTGAAGAAACTGCAAGGCGGCTTCGGTACGGCTGCTTTGACGGCATAACCGCGGGCGGCTCAAAGATAGCTACGGCACACACCGCGAACGACAGTGCGGAGACCGTGCTTATGAATATGATACGCGGCACCGGTACAAAAGGACTTGCGGGCATACCGCCGGTAAGGGATATGTTCGTGCGCCCGCTGATCTTCTGCACAAGGGAAGATACCGAGGAATACTGCCGGCAAAACGGCATAAACTTTGTAACGGACAGCTCAAACCTGTCCGACGACTATACACGCAACCGCATAAGGCACAAGGTGCTGCCGCTTCTGTCGGAATTCAACCCGTCTGTGATAGCGGCGCTTTCCCGTATGACCGAGGCTGTCGGTGACGACGCGGCTTTTCTTGACGCTTACGCGGCGGAATGTGCGGAAAAGTGCGTTTTCGGGGCAGGGTACGATTCCCGGAAGCTGAAAGAACTGCCGAATGCGGTAAAAGCAAGGATAATCGCCGCGGAGCTGAAGAAGAACGGTGTTGAACCGACGAAGCTGCGGATTGACCAGTGCGCGGAGATCATCGGAAAAGGCATGGGCAAGGTAAATCTCTGCAAGGACAGATTCGCGCTTGTGCGGAAAAAGGTATTTTTTGTAAAAATGGAGATACAGAACTACCGCAGGCATTAAACAGCAGCGAAAACAGCTCGGATAAAGATGATAAAGACCGTATAAACGGTAATTTTTTCATTTATATAATATAATTTTCAGAATTTGAACATTTTATGTGTTGATTTTTTCACTCAATTGTGATATACTTATTCAATGGCGTATCATGCCGTATATGAATTTTTTATTTGCCGGGAGACGAAAATGCACGCAGACGCAGAAAGAATACTTTTTTCGGAAGAAGAGATAAAAAACGCGGTAAAGGCGCTCGGTAAGCGCATTACCGAGGATTACATGGACGAACCGCCGATAATAGTCGGTATTCTCAAAGGCTCGTTCATATTCATGTCCGACCTTGTACGCGAGATCGGTCTCAACTGCGATATCGACTTTATGATAGCGAAATCCTACGGCAGCGCGACGGTGTCCTCCGGTACCGTAAACATCGTGAAGGATCTGGATACCGATATCAGCGGCCGCCATGTCCTGATAGTCGAGGATATCCTCGATACGGCAAGAACGCTCACGGCCGTAAAGGATCTGCTCATGGACCGTTCGGCAAAGTCCGTGAAGATCGCGGCTCTGCTCGACAAGGTGACCGCAGAGCGTGTTTCCGACCTCAAAGCGGATTACAGGTGCTTCGAAGTCGGCAACGAGTTCGTTGTAGGCTACGGTCTTGATTTTGCGGAGAAATACCGCGGACTTAAATATATATGTGTTCTCAGACCGGAGATCTATGAACACTGATACATAAATATGTAAGAACAAAAGAACATATCTCGGTGGTGAAAGCCACCCGGAAAGGCGGTTTAAATGCAGTCAAACAAATTCAAGGGCATACTGATCTATGTTGCGGTGATCGCGGTGCTGGTATGCGGTCTGATACTGATACTCAACACGATACCGCGCGGAAACCAGGAAGCCAAACCAAGCTATTCGGATATTCTGAACGAGTTCGACAATTACAACGTTTCAGAGTTCACACTTGACCTCGGCAGCGGCGTACTCAAGTACAAGCTCAAGAACAGCACAGACTCCAAGGATAAGACATACAGCGTGCCGAATGTGAGCCTGTTCATCAATGACATAACCGGTTACCGAGAGAAGTACAACGAGAAGAACCCCGGCAGTCCGCTGAAATTCGACTATATGCCGATAACGGACAACTCGTTCCTGCTCAGCTTCGTTCCGTATCTGATACTGATAGCGCTGATGATAGGCTTCACGTTCGTAATAATGCGTCAGACTACGGGCGGCGGCAAGATGAGCCAGTTCTCCCGCGCAAATACGCGCAATCAGCCTGCAAACGGCAAGAAGGTCACATTTGCGGACGTGGCGGGTGCAGACGAGGAGAAGCAGGAGCTTGAAGAGATCGTTGACTTTATGAAGAACCCGCGCAAGTATCAGGAGCTCGGCGCGAGGATCCCCAAGGGCGTACTGCTGGTGGGACCTCCCGGAACCGGTAAGACCCTGCTTGCGAAGGCTGTTGCCGGAGAAGCCGGAGTACCGTTCTTCTCCATAAGCGGTTCGGATTTCGTTGAAATGTTCGTCGGTGTCGGAGCCTCGCGTGTGCGTGACCTTTTCGATCAGGCGAAGAAGCATACTCCCTCCGTTGTGTTCATAGACGAGATCGACGCTGTCGGCAGACAGCGAGGCGCAGGTCTCGGCGGCGGCCACGACGAGCGCGAGCAGACGCTCAACCAGCTGCTCGTTGAAATGGACGGCTTTACCGAAAACCAGAATATAATCGTCATGGCGGCGACCAACAGACGCGATATCCTCGACCCCGCGCTGCTGCGTCCGGGACGCTTTGACAGACAGATCGTTGTAAGCTATCCCGATATCAAGGGACGTGAAGAGATACTGAAAGTCCACACCAAGAACAAGAAGCTCTCGCCCGATATCAACCTTGCCACTATCGCAAAGACAACTGCCGGATTTACCGGAGCCGATCTTGAAAATCTCGTGAACGAAGCGGCACTGCTCGCGGCGAGAAAGAACAGAAAGGCTATCGTGCAGGAAGACGTGGAAGAAGCGGCTATCAAGGTCGTAACGGGACCCGAGAAGAAGTCGAGAGTCGTTACCGACAAGGAGAAGCGCCTTACTTCCTATCACGAAGCGGGACACGCGGTCTGCACATACTTCTGCCCGACGCAGGATAAGGTGCATCATATAACGATTATCCCCCGCGGCTCGGCGGGCGGCTTCACAATGTCGCTGCCGGAGCATGACAAGAACTATGTAAGCAAGACCGAAATGGAAGAGACACTTGTGGTACTGCTCGGCGGACGTGTTGCGGAAAAGATAGTGCTCGACGACATATCGACAGGTGCGTCGAACGATATCGAGCGTGCGACGAACGTTGCGAGAAGCATGGTGACGCGCTACGGATTCAGTGAGAAGCTCGGACCGATAGTTTACGGCACAAACGATGCGGAAGTATTCCTCGGCAGAGACTATTCTCACGGCAGAAACTACTCCGAGAATATAGCCGGTGAGATCGATGCGGAGATCAGAGAGCTGGTCGAGACCGCGTACGAGAACGCACGCAACATTCTCGAAACACACCGCGACTGTCTTGAACGCGTGGCGCAGTACCTTATGAAGAACGAGAAAATGGACGGAGACGTTTTCAATAAGATCATGGAGAACGAGTTCGTCGAGGACGTTCAGCCGGAAGCACCGGCATCGTCGGAAAGCGGGGAGCCCGTTAAAGCCGACGGATTTGCTTCCGACGAAGAGAATAACTGAATTCAGACAATAGGATAACAGCAGCCGCCCCGGCAGGTTCACTCACCTGTCGGGGCGGTTATTGTTCATTCGGTTTTCAGCTCTTTGTGTACTTCTTGACTTCGTCTAAAAGCTCATGTCCGTAGATAGAAGCAAATACGTCCATTACCTGTGCGGTGGCTTCCTTGAACGGTCCGAGGTCTGGGTAGGTCACTTCCATTCCCTTTTCCTCAAGCGCCGAGATGAAGTCCTCTGTCTGCTTCTTTATGATCTGTCTGTTCTCGTCGGACGCATCCTTTGCGGCTTTTGCGAGTATATCGCGGTATTCCGGAGTGAGTCCCTGCCATATATCGTTCCTGATCGTGAAAGGCATTGCGTCGTAGCTGTGATTGGTTATCGAAAGGTACTTCTGCACCTCATACAGTCCGTTGTTGTAGATAACGGGTATCGGGTTCTCCTGCGCGTCGAACTGTCCGTTTTTAAGAGCCTCTTTCAGCTCGCTGAACGGGAAGCTCTTCGGGTTTGCTTTCAGTGCAGACATTGTTTCCATTACTATCTGGTTTTCGGGAGTGCGTATATTCAGCCCTTCCATATCCGCGACAGTTTTTACGGGTCCGATGTTTTCCGATGTCGTTACGCAGCGGAAGCCGTTGTCGAAGTAGGAAAGAACGTGGATATTGAATGCCTCCAGGTCGCCGTTTACGCTCTGCATTATGTCCGAGTCAACGAAGCTCCACGCGGAATCGAAGTCAGAGAACAGGAACGGCAGCGCCGATATTCCCATTTTCGTCGCGTATGCCGCATAGTTTCCCGCGCTGGATACGGTCATATCCACATTGCCGTCGATCATTCCCTTGATAAGGTCGGCATCGTTCCCGAGCTCGGCGGAAGGGTGTATCTCGATGATTATATTGCCGTCGGTTTCCTTTTCGACAGTCTCCTTGAACTTCCGGAAGCCCACGCCCCGCGGGTCGTCAGCGCCTGTCGAATACCCTGCGTGTATCGTGAGGGGATATGTTATTGCGGATCCGTCGGACGGTGCTTCGGTCTGCGCCGCCGGTGTATCCGCGGGAGCCTGTGACGTGCCTGCGGTACTGCCGCCGGAATTGCAGCCGGACATGGCAAGCGTAAGCGCGAGTATCATTGAAGTCAATGCTGTTGTTTGCTTTTTCATGATCTTTAGCCTCCGTTTTCTGGAAAGTTAGTTTATGGGTCATGCCGCGTATAAACTCGGCAGGGAGTGCTTTATGCTCCGTGTTCTTCCTCGGAATAGATGCTGTACGCGTTCTTTCCGTTCTCCTTTATTTTGTACAGCGCCTTGTCCGCGTTTTTGTAGAGCGTGTCGTAATCGCGTCCCGCCGACGGGTATATCGCGACTCCGACGCTCGACGACACGTTCACGGACTTCTTGCGGTTGCGGTAGGTTTCCTGTATCTGTGAGCATATAGCCTTAGCCTTGTTCTCGATTATGCTTCTGCCGAGCTTCCTGCCGTCATTGGAGAGTGAGAGGAACGCAGCAAACTCGTCGCCGCCGATACGTCCGACGCAGTCCTTGTCGCTGAAGACGATACAGAGCTTCTTCGCCACATCGGAGAGTACCTGATCTCCCATAGCGTGACCGAGGTTGTCGTTTACCGACTTGAAGTCGTCAAGGTCGATGATGTATATCGCGAACAGATCGCTGTCCGACGCGCTGCTCAGCTTTTCCTGAACATGGTCGTAGAATGCGCCCTTGTTGTATATGCCGGTAAGCGGGTCGGTCTCTGCCTTGTGTATGAGACGCAGCTCCTTGTTCATCTGCTCGTCAACGTTGACGAGGCTGCCGACAAGCTGCACCGCCTTCCCGTCATTTGAGCGTATGACAGTGGATTTGAGCCTGAACCAGCTGTACGAGCCGTCGATGCACTTCATTCTGAACTCGCCGCTTATGGTCGTGCTGCTGTTTTCCTGTGAGGTTAAGAACTCGTTCTTTATGCCCTCGTCGTCGGAGTGTATCTTGTCGAGGATATCGAGCGTTTCCTCGCGGGTGAAGGTGTTCTTGTCCGTCTGCACGATGTTTTCGGTATTTCCGTCAAGTGTGAGCTGCCTCTTGGTGAAATCGTAGTCAAAGATGATATTCTGGGATTCCACGGTAACGAGTTTGAAGCGCTCGTTGCTCTTTGTTATCGTTTCGTTGTTCTTGAGCAGATAGAGGATAGACACGAAAAGCAGCACAAACGCGAACGCTACCGCGAGGACAACGATGATGACATGGTTAGAGATCGCGGAGGTCTGCTCCGAGATGACCGACTGCGGAAGCACCGTGGCGAAATACCAGTCATGCAGGCCGACAGGCGTAAGCACGGCGATAAGGTCTTTCGTTCCGTTTGTGAAGTGAATGATACTCTCTTCGTTTCCGGAGATATCCGGCCGGGCGATGTAGCTGAACAGGTTCGTCGTTCCCGCGTCCACAAGATAGGTGGAAGCGGAACGCGCAAGCACCGTGCCGTCCTCGGTGAGCAGCATATTCGTGCCGCTCTGGGCAAAGCTGACGGTATCCACCAGCGAGCCGAGTATGCTCTTGTTGAACGTGCCGAACACGACACCTTCAACCTTGCCCTGCTTTTTTATGGGTACAGCGAGGACAAGCACCTCATCGCCCTCCTCGTCCACCGTTGTGGTATCGGAGATAGCGTTCACGCCGGTCATCGCTTCCTTGAAATAGGGTTCGAGCAGTATATTTCCGGAGGACATACCGTTGTAGTTAATGGTGGTCCCGGCCGAATTCGCGACGCCTATCGTCTTGAACGCGCCTATGCCCTTTGTGGACATAATGGTGCTTTTCATGGCGTTGTAGTCGGTAAGGTCGATATCGCTGAAATAACGTACCTGCGATTCGAGCATGACGAGCTGGTCGTCGAGCTTGGTATTGAATACCGCTGCTACCGCTTTTGCGTTCTCTGTGAGGTATGATCTGGTGGTCTTCTCGATAAGTCCGTCGATGCTTCCGTTGAACCAGAAGAGCGTTCCGGCGAGTATTATTATCGTGAACAGGACAGCTACGATAGTCGGGAGCTGATTTTTGATAGTTTTGAACATTTTATACCTGCCTTATATGTAAGGTTGCACATAAAATATTGAAAATATCTGACAAATATGTATATTAATACATATTATATCATATTTCAGGTGCTATTTCAAGTACTGCTGCATAAAAAATAATGACTGTTCGTGATTATTCATTATGCATGAAAGCAAAAAGAGGTAAAAGAAACGCACCACAAGTAAAAATGCACAAAGATAACAGTGAAAAAATCAGAAATTTTGTTTGATAATACATCGGCGCGTTCTTTTTACGGCTTTTCGGCAAATAATTTCCGTAATTATTTCAGAAAATACTTGATTTTTTGCAGGATATGTGATATTATAAAGTATATTATTATTTAATGTGGGTAATTATGTTTGAAAAATCGTTGAAGCATATAATCAAATATATACTCGTTTTCGCACTGACAGCGGCATTGTGCTTTGCTCTGCTCGTGTCTTCGGCACTGATACCGAAAGAAGCTGTGCGGGAAAACACCCTGCGCTCCGCCGGCTTTTTTGCGGAGAACGAGATCTTCTGTGACAGGATAACGGGCTCTGCCGCTACAAGAATAGATAACTACGCCGATACCATTACCGTTAGCATCGGCTGGTGCTTTGACGAAAATGACCCGCTCGGAAGCACGATGCGCGCCGAATACTACAACAACGATTACGAGAACGTGCGCGACAGCTTTGCCAAAGGCTTACAGGACAGCGGATACGCCAGAACCGAGTATCTGCGCTACTGGCACGGCTCCTCTGCGGTATCGAGGATAATGCACATGTTCACAGATATATCCGGTATGCACACCTGCGCAGCAGTGCTGATATTCACGCTTGCGGCGGTGCTGCTTGCCGTCCTGATAAGGTTCAGACTGTACGCCGAAGCCGTATGCTCGGCTCTCGCGCTGATATCGGTAAGTATATGGTTCGTTCCGGACTCGATACAGAACGTGTGGTGCTTCATAATAATGCTTGCGGCGGCTCCGGTATGCGTGCTGTTTGCAATGAGAGGAAGATATGAAAGCGTCTGTACGGTGCTGCTGATAGGCGGAGTGGTGACGAATTTCTTCGACTTCCTGACGGTAGAAACACTGACACTTCTGTTTCCGCTGATACTCGTCATATCCATAAAGAGGCGCAAGGGCGGCAGCCTCAAGGACGACCTGATCTACGCGGCAAAGTGCTGTGCGCTGTGGCTCGGCGGGTACTGCCTGATGTGGGTACTGAAATGGGTCTGCGCAGCGGTGATACTTAATATCGACGTTCTGCCTTACGTCGGCGGGCATATCTCCGAGAGAATGTACGACCGCGGCGACAACGGGCTGGCAGCGTATCTTATCGAAATGCTCGCGCGGAACATCGGCTGTCTGTTCCCGTTCGGATACACCGAACCGGGAGTCATAGCGGCGGTACTGCTCACGCTCGGCTTCTGCTTCTATGTGTTCGTGTTCCGGAAAAAAGGCTGGGATAAGCGGACAGTACTGATATTTATGCTGCTCGGAGCGGTCGTGTTCATAAGATATTTCGTTCTGCACAACCACTCTTATGGTCATTACTTCTTCACATACCGTGCGCAGGCTTCGGTTATGCTTGCGGTGCTGCTTTCGGCAGCAGAGATCACGGGAGCAAGGGTCAGACATGGGAAAAAGACTTGATATTTCATACGTCATGCCGTGCCTCAACGAGGAAACCACGGTCGGACAATGCATAGACGAAGCGAAAGCATTCATAAAGGAAAACGCTCTGCGGGGCGAGGTCATAGTTGTCGATAACGGCAGCACGGACGGCTCCGTGAAAGCGGCTCTCGCGCACGGCGCACGGGTGATACCGGAACCGAGGCGGGGCTACGGCAGAGCTATACGCACAGGATTAAAGCACACGAGAGGAAGTGTTATCGTGATAGGCGACTGTGACAGCACATACGACTTCCGGCACTGCGGGAACTTCTACCGCCCGCTCGCGGAGGGAGAGTATGATGTGGTGATCGGAGACAGGTTCTCCGGAGGCATAGAAAGCGGTGCTATGCCGCCGCTGCACAAGCTCGGCGTACCGTTCCTGTCGTGGTGCGGGAGAATGAGGTTCGGCACCGGCGTGCGGGATTTCCACTGCGGACTGCGGGCGGTCACACGGAGCGCACTTGCGAAAATGCGGTTCCGGACGACCGGAATGGAATTCTCGACAGAGTTCATAGCGTCGGCAGCGGGAGCGGGACTGCGGATAGGGCAGACACCGGCGGTGCTCCGACGATGTACGAAGAAGCGGCAGTCAAAGCTGCGAACGTTCCCGGACGGATTACGTCATCTTGAATACATACTGACGCATTGATATATAGGGAATTATCAGGAGGAACACAATGGAACAGGAAAAAGTATTAAGGAAAAGCATGATAAAAAGGCGCGCGAGAGGCTTTTTATCGTTCTTGCTGTCGCTGATAATGGCGATAGAGACGTTTGGTTCGGTGCAGATCTTTGCGGAGGCCGTATATCCTTCCAATGTCGGTGACAAAGGAACGGTACACCCGGGTGATACTATAAACTATAGCGATTCAAGTTATCGAGTAGATGTTAATTATATTTATCTTTGTGGAGACCCTGAATCTGAGAACACTATATATACCACAGGTTCTGCCGGTAATCCGCATACAGTATTGGATATAACTGACGATACATTCACTAATGCAGTTCGCACAAGCGAATTTCTGTATTGGAATTACTATGTAAGTACAATATATGCTTCCGAGGGTGGGGAATATATCGGGCTTGATCTTACCGCTGTTTATTCCCTGCCGCACAACATCATATATAACCTTAATGACAGCACTGACGTTCCGGCGACCATAAATGACACACCGTACGCGACGACATATACAACCGGAACATCGGTCACTCTCCCGACGAATGTAACAAGACCGGGATACATATTTATCGGTTGGTATAATAATTCCGATTGTATAGGTTTCCCTGTAACGGCTATCGGTACTGACGAAACCGACGACGTGGAGCTGTGGGCTAAGTGGAAAATTCCCGCAACATACGACATAACATATCACGAGAACGAAGGAGAATATGTCGGCGAGTATGAACCGCCGGAAACATATACCGAAGGTGTAGGCGCAACACTCCCGACAGCTGACGATATCGCAAAAGAGAACAGCACCTTTGTCGGCTGGCACGACAACGAATCTCTTTCCGGTGACCCGATAACCGCTATCGGCACCGCCGAAACCGGTGCCAAGGAATTCTGGGCAGAGTGGGACGAAAACGAGATCATCATATACAATCTTGACGGCGGAGCTTTTAAGTCCGGCTATACCGTGCCCACGACATATACGGCAGGAGTCGGTGTTGCTCTCCCGACAGCAGAAAATGTCACCTATACGGGAAAAGCCTTCGGCGGCTGGTACAGGGACTCCGATCACTTATTAGGTCCGGTAACCGCAGTAGGTACAGGAGATTCCGGTATTCAGGAATTTTATGCGAAATGGAGCGATAAGACAGCTGTAACCCCCGTTGTAACGATCTCCGGCTATGAATATGACGGAACCGCACATGAAGCGGCAGTCTCCGGTATTCCCGCAGACTATGACGGAACCGTTACGGTTACATACACCGGAACGGGTTCGACCGACTATGCTCCGAGTACAATTGCTCCGAAGAACGCGGGTACATACAGCGTTTACGCAGAAGCCACTGAGACTGCGACATACGCTTCCGGTACAAGCGCGGCAGTCAATTACACTATCTCCCCGGCTTCCCTTACAATAACGGCAAACAGTTTTATCATCACTGCCGGTTCGGCAGCGCCCGTATATACGTCGGAAACGACCGGTCTGATATCCGGCGATAATGTGGGAACAGTTACCTTTAACTGCACATATACAGCTGAAAGCGGTGCCGGTACATATCCCATAACACCTTCAATAGTCGAAGACGACAAGGGCATTTCATACAATAACTACAGCATTACTTTTGGAAACGGCACAGTTACGGCTGTCATTGCCCCGACCGCGAACGACCGCACTTATGACGGCACGGAAGCGGCTCTCGTGAACGCAGGTGTCGGCGGCGAATATGTAAAGTTCTATTATGCGCTCGGTGAAAGTGATTCAACCGCACCGGACATAGAGTTCAGCGAAGATATCCCGCAAGGCACCGGCGCGGACACTTATTATGTATGGTGGTACGCAGAGCCAGAGGACTATACCGGGGATCAGGACGTTATTTCCGGCTGTGTGACGGTAGTGATCGAAAAGGTTTCTGTCACAGTTACCGCGAACGGCAAAACGATCAATTACGGCGAAGCCGGTGCGAATGACGGAGTGACATATTCCGGCTTTGTGAACGGCGAGACCGGGAGTGTCGTTACCGGTACGGTTTCGTATCTCTACAAGAACGATGCCGGTGATGATTACACCGCGGGAATGAATGCGGGTACATACAGAATAATACCCGTTGTTGACGGACTTTCCGCCGCTAATTACAGCTTTACCCCTGCGGAGGGTGTTCTTACCGTAAACAGCGGTGATCTTAACGTCACCGTTCCCACAGCGGAAGACCTTAACTACAACGGCGCATTTCAGACGCTGCTCAAGACACCGGGCTCCGTTGCCGGTGATCTCGGCACGATGATGTACGCTGTCGGAACGAATGCAGAAGATGCTCCCGCGGATGACGATTTCTCGGCAGCTGTTCCTACAGGCAAGGACGTGAAAAAGTCCGGCGGGGAAGTTGTACCGTATTATATATGGTACTACGCGAAAGCAACCGATCCCAACTACACGGACACCGAGAAAACCTGCATACAGGTGAAGATCAATCCCGTTGCCCTTACGGTAAAGGCTAACGATAAAACGATAACCTTCGGTCGTTCCGGCATGGATAACGGCGTTACCTATAACGGCTTTGTGGGTGATGATGACGAGAGCGTTCTCGACGGTGAGTTATTATATAGGTTTAAAGACAGCAATGATTTGGTTTATATGTTAGGCGAGCCCGTCGGTGAGTATCGTATAATACCGTATGGACTGACTTCAGATAATTATGACATTACATTCGCGGAAGGCAAGCTGACCGTTGAGCCGAAAACAATAGGCATTAACTGGACGGACACCGAGCTCACATATAACGGCACGGCACAGAAACCGACCGCGACAGCAACAGGGCTTCAACCTCACGACATCTGCGACATAACCGTTTCCGGCGAACGGACTAATGCCGGAACATATACCGCCACGGCAACAGGCGTTTCAAACACCAACTACAAGCTGCCGGAAACGGGACTGACAACAGAATTCACGATCTCGCCCGTGGCTATAGGCATAACATGGGGAACCACAGCATTCACCTATAACGGCGCGGCACAGGCACCGACCGCGACAGCAACGGGACTTATAGGCACGGACGAATGTGCGGTGACCGTAAGCGGCGCAGAGACAAATGTTTCTGCAGCGGCTTATACCGCCACGGCAACAGGCGTTTCAAACACCAACTACAAGCTGCCGGAAAGCGGCACTGCAACGACGTTCACTATCTCGCCTCTTACGGCGGAGCTTGCGTGGACCGATCTTACATTCCCCTATGACGGTGACGAACACAAGCCCTCCGCGACCGTAAGCAATCTTATCACCGGCGACAGCTGCACGGTAACGGTTGACGGTGCGGCATCCGATGCAGGAGAACACACCGCAACGGCGAGCGGACTCTCAAACGGCAACTATGCGCTTCCCACAGCTAACACACAGAGCTTCACGATAACGGCGACTGCGGCTACAGTCACCGGTGTGACCGCGAACAACCGCACTTATGACGGCACGGAAAAGCCTCTTGTGACCGGAGGTACGGTAACGGGCGGTACTCTCGTGTATGCAGTCGGAACGAATGATACGGACGCTCCCGAAGATTCGGAATTCGGTGAGACCGTACCGAACGGCAAGAATGCCGGCGACTACTATGTATGGTACTATGCAAAGCCCGACAGCAACCATACCGCGTCCGCAAAGGAATGCAAGAAGGTAATTGTCGCACAGAAAAATATCGCCGTAACGATAACCGGACATACCGAGACCGCAACTTATGACACGAATATGCATACCGTAAGCGGATATGACGCGGCAAGCACAGACACCCTCTTCGACGCGGCGAAGGTCAGCTGTTCCGCAGAGGCTTCAATATCACAGACAGATGCCGGAACATACGATATGGGTCTCACGGCAGGCAATTTCACCTATAATGACGACAATATCATCGCGGCATTCACGGTTACAGACGGAAAGCTCACAATAAATAAAGCAGGACTGACTCTTACCGTCGCGATAGAAGGCTGGACATACGGTGGGACCGTAAATGCACCGACAGTTAACGGAGCCGAAGGCGGTACCCCGACAATAACCTATGTCGGCAGAAACGGCACAACTTATGCGGAGTCGGGAACTGTTCCCACTCAGGCGGGCGACTATACGGTCAAGGCGGCTGTGGCGGCGAGCGCTAACTATGAAGCAGGCAGCGCGTCCGCAGACTTCACGATCTCGCGTGCTCTCCTTACTATTGAAGCCGATGATTTCGAGATAGACTACGGTTCGGCTGTACCCGCATTCACTGTAACGTATGACACGCTTGTGAACGGCGATACTGCTGCCGATATCGGTACGGTGACATACACCTGTGATTATGTACAGACAGGTATTGCATCGAACTATGATATAATTCCCGAAGTGACCATTCCCGGAGCATCCTTCAATAACTATAGTATCAGTTACAACAACGGTACACTTACAGTTAAAAAGCTGAATATAACTCCCACAATAAGCATTGCCGCATCAAAGGTATATGACGGTACGTCTATCACTGCGGCAACCGTTGACGGCAATCCCGGCAGCGGTCTGGTAACATTCTTCTATACCGGCAGAGACGGTACGACCTATGAGGCAGCCGTTCCTCCTACCGAAACCGGAAAATACAGCGTTTATGCAACGGTAGGCGAAAGCGCGAACTATAATGCCGGTACGACGAATACGGCAGACTTCGAGATAACCGCGGCCGATATTGATCCCACTGTTTCGATAACAGGCTGGACTTACGGCAGTGCGGCAAACGCTCCGACAGTAACGGGCAACACCGGTGGCGGAGTTGAGACGATAACTTATAGCGGCAGAAACGGTACAACTTATGCGGAATCCGCGACAGCACCGACACAGGCGGGCGATTACACCGTAAAGGTCGATATCGCGGCAACCGACAATTATAATGCCGGTACGGCAACGGCTGATTTCTCGATCACAGCAAAGACTATCGGAATCACATGGGGAACCACAACGTTCGAGTATGACGGAAACAGCCATGTTCCGACAGCGGAACCTACCGGAGTTGTTGCGGGCGACACCTGCGACATAACCGTTTCCGGCGAGCAGACAGACGCTTCCGCAACACCCTACACCGCAACTGCAAGCATCACAAATACGAACTACGCACTCCCGGCGGAGAATACGACAACGTTCACTGTCTCACCCAAGACTATCGGAATCACATGGGGTACAACAACGTTCGAGTATGACGGAAACAGCCATGTTC